>JBJOJU010000253.1:0-3053 GCA_046046485.1 Chloroflexota bacterium
GTGTGAGTCTCTTTCCACGCTGTGTGAGCCCCGGTGCACGAAAACGTGCGGCCGGGGCGTTTTTCACCTGCGCTGGATGACCAGCACTCGGCTGTCGCTGGTGTTTCGTGAGAAAAACTCCACCGGATGTTCGGCGGTGTGCACAGGCAGTGGTGAAAACCCCTCCCGTTTTGTCGTTTGGGAAAAAAACGCTCCACCGCCTGGATTTCACGCCACGCTGTGTGAGCCCCGGTGCACGAAAGAGTGTGACCGGGGCGTTTTTTCACCTACTGCAGCTGCCCGAAAACGGTCAGCGCAGGGTGATCGCGGTGCTCCAGGTGCCGTCGGCGAAGCCGTCGACGACCATGCGTGCGCCGTCGCTGGGGCGATAAAAGCCCAGTTGCAGCGTGTATGCGCCAGCGGGCAGGTCGGCCGGCAGCGCGAGATCGGCGGGGATGATGACCAGCTCGCCCACCTGCCAGCTGGCAATTGCGTAGTCGCCGCGGGGCACGGTGGCACGCTGACTGACCACGTTGCCGTCGGCGTCGACGAGGTGCACAAACAGCCACCAGCCGGGTTCGGTGACCGCCGCCGTGACGGTCGCATACAGGTTGACGGCCAGGGTCGTGTCGGCGGCACTGCGGGTGACCGTGGCAGCGGCCTCGAGCGGTGACATGCGTGCGCGCGGGGGGCTGGCTGCCAGGCGCACGCCGTCGATCCGCAGCCCGTCGCTGGTCTGGGCGGTAGGCCCAGTGGTGACAAGCGCGGTGTGCGGGTCACGCGTCGCCACCAGAAAGCCTTCGCCGTTGCCGCCGCGGGCGGTGTCGGGCACGGTGTGCTGCACGGTCATGCCCGGCGGCACCGGCGGCTCACCGGTGGTCACATAGCTCTGCACGCCGGCGTGCATCCACTGGGTCAGCTCGGCCGGTTTGTTGGTGGCGGCGGCGCAGCTGGGCGTGTTGGCGACGGTGAATTGGTCGAGACTGCACACCCGGGCAGCTCCTGCCGGCAGTGTGCCCACGTATTGGTCGACAACCAGGCGGTTGTAGGGCAGCTGCATGGTGGCATACTGTTGCGCCGCTTCCCAGGCCAACGGGGCGAGACAGACAAACGCCAGCAACGGTGTCAGCCAGCGGCTCGGCCAGCGCTGGTGCAGCCACGACACACCCGCCGCCAGCGCGAACGGTGCGCAGGCGACCAGGGGCATCAGGTTGCGCATGTAGTGGCGTTCCCGGCTCAGGAAAAAGAGCAGTTCGATGCCCAGAAAGAGCACCAAGGCCACGGCGCGCGGCTCGCGTGTTTTCACCAGCTGCCAAAACCCGATCAGCACCAGCGGAAGCGACAGGAACGGCCAGCCCTCGGCCCAGAAAAACTGCACGTACAACGGCCAATCCCACGGGCGGTTGCCGGCGTCGTGACGGCTTTAGTGCGACACCTGCGATTGCATGTCGGCGACGAATTGCCCCGCCTGCACCAATAACCCCGGAGTGGTGACGAAAAAGCCCACCACCGCACCGACCCCCAAGACGAGCAAGACACGCACGAGGGTACCCCAGTGGCGGGTACGCAGGAGTTCCCACTGCGCCGCGGCGGGGATCAGGACGACAGCAGCCAGATTGTATTTGGTGCCGATGGCGAGGCCGACGACCAGCGATACTACCCACCAGCGGGTCGCAGACGGGCGGGCGACGTACCAATCGGTGGCCAACAGCAGCAACAGGGTCACTCCAGCGACCAGCCCGTCGGGGGCGATGTAGCCGCTCTGGGCGATGTGGAAGGGCAACAGTGTGAGCCAGGCGGCACCGATCCAGGCCCAACGCGTGTGCCCCTGCCGGCGCAGGACGACGTAGACGAGTGGAATGGCGAGTATGCTGAGTGCAATACTCGTGATTCGCCCGACGACGAACGGCTCCACCAGCTGGGTGATGCGGTCGGTGGGGACAGCGAGTAGCGCCGTCGGGTAGGCGTGGCGGGCGTTATCGAGCCAGACCGCCGCCCAGACCGGGTAGACACTCAGGTGCGGCCGGTCGAAGCTATCGGGGAAGAGCGAGCCGCTCGCCAACATGCGCAACACGATGTTGATGACGTACGGCTCGTCGGGGTGTGGCGTGTAGGGCAATGCGAAATAGACCGCCGGCCAGCGTAACACGAAGGCGAGCGTGCAGAGCGCGGTCAGACCGAGGATGGTGAGACTGTTCGATTTCACTACGGAGAAAAAACGTTGCATACTCGATTATAGCCCAGCAGGCTCACACGGAGACACGGTGCCGGATTGTTCGAGAGGGACACTGATAGGTGATAATACTCGTATATTCTGCGCTCTTTGTTCCTCCGTGCCTCTGCACGCCGTGTGAAAGGAAACACCTATGCGACTCGGTGGACCCATCGACCATACCTGGCAGACCCCCGACCACTGGATCGCGGCCGTGCGTTCCTGGGGTTATCGCGCTGCCTATTGCCCGATCGACGAGCGGGCAGACAGCACCACCATCGCCGCGTATGCCAGAGCAGCGGCAGCGGCCGACATCGTCATCGCGGAGGTGGGCGTCTGGAACAACCCCATCGCCGCCGATGCCGGCGAACGCGCTGCCGCCATCAGCAAAGCCCAAGCCCGGCTGGCCCTGGCAGACGAAATCGGGGCAGCCTGTGCCGTCAACATCACCGGTTCGCGCGGCCCGGTCTGGGATGGCCCCGATGCCCGCAACTACGACGCGGATACCTTCGCCATGATCGTCGACAGCGTGCGTGCAATCGTCGACGCCGTCAAACCGACACGTACCGTCTATACCCTCGAGACCATGCCGTGGATGCTGCCCGACTCGATCGAATCGTATCGCGCGCTGCTCACTGCCATCGACCGGCCCACGGTGGGAGTGCATTTCGACCCGATCAACCTGCTGAACGGCGTGAATCGTTTCTACGACCACCGCGCCTACATCGATGCGTTTGTGACCGAGTTCGGCGCCGAAATCCGCTCGGTGCATATCAAAGACATGACCATCGATCGGCCGTTCGTGGTCGCGCTGCGCGAATGCGCGCCGGGCAAAGGCGTGATTGATTATCGTGCGCTCTTG
>JBJOJU010000288.1:0-17683 GCA_046046485.1 Chloroflexota bacterium
GACGGGTTCCATTACCCCAAGGCCTACCTCGCCGCCATGCCCAACGCCGCCGAGGCATTCGCGCGCCGCGGCGCCCCGTGGACCTTCGACGCCGCCGGCTTTGTCACGACCCTGGCGGCGGTGCGCACCGGCGCAGACGTGGTCGACTGGCCCGGCTTCGAGCACCGCATCGGTGACCCGGTGCCGGCGGCGGTCGCGGTCGACCCCGCGGCGCGCATCGTCGTGGTCGAAGGCTTGTATCTGTTGCACGACGGCGACGGCTGGGAGGCGGTGCGGCCACTCCTCGACGAATGCTGGTATCTCGACACCCCGCCCGCCGTCGCCATGGAGCGGCTCGCTCGTCGGCACATGGCCGCGTGGGATTTCAGCCGATCCCAGGCCGACGAACGGATCGCCCAGAGCGACGGCATCAACGCCCGCTTGGTCGCCGGCACCGCCCAGCGCGCCGATTGGTTGCTCGCCGTCGCACACCACTGACCGACACGACACACATCGCGCCCCCCGCCGGAAACGGCAGGGGGCGCGTCTGCATACGCGACCTAGACGTCGGCGACGAGGCCGTGGGCCCGGATGCACAGATAGCGCGCGCGGTGACGCTCGCTGCCGCTGGTCGTCTGAGCTGCGATGACGAGCTCGGGCTCGTCGCCGCTGCCGGTCAATGGCTGCCACACGGGGATGTGTGGGCCGTTCGGGTTGCCCGTTTTCACAAACGCCAGATAGATCTGCTGCATCTGCGCCGACACCGCGTGGTCGGTTTTGTCCCAGGCATAGACGGTGTTGGTGGCCAGGTTCCCCATGAAGTACTCGATGTCGGCCGAATGCACGGCGCCCACCGCCAGCGGGGGCGGCGGCGGCGCGTCGGCTTCGCCGGCGACCACCCCACCCGCAAACCCAGCCGACGCGTTGCCCATCTCGGGGCGCATCGCCGGGCGAGGGTGGGCATAGAGGTAGCGATACACCGGTTGGCTGCTGCTCTGCTGGTGCTGCTGCGCCCAGTGCCAGGTGCTATAGCCGATGAATACGTCGCTGGCCAGGTCGGTCGCGACCGTGATGACCTCGGCGTCGCTCGCCGCCGCGTAGGCAGCCAACAGCGCTGGGGCTGCGGCGCCGAAGCGTTGGGTCACCGCGGCGTGGTAGTTGGCCACGGTGGGCGGCTGGTCGCCCAGCAAGAACAGATAGGGCATCTCGGTCGAGTTCCACCCAACCAACAGCGGGACGCGGGCTTGGCGACCATCGGCATAGATCTGCCACGGCGACGCCGGCAGGTAGACCCCGTCGATGGTCGCCACAAAATCCTGCGGTGGGCAATTCTCGGTGGCCGCCAGGAGCGTTTCAGCGGGGAGTGCGCGCAGTGCGGCTGCACTGCTCGCGCCGACACGGCTGGCAAAGCTGGTCGCGTAGGCAGCGGCGGATGCTTTTTTCTGTGCACTGAGCGCCCCCAACACCGAACCACTCGACCCCATCGCCTGGGCAAACAACCCGTGTGCCTGCGGCGTGGCCATCTGCACACTGACCGAGATCGATCCGGCCGATTCGCCGACGATGGTCACGCGGCGCGGGTCGCCGCCGAACTGGCCGATTTCGGCCTGGATCCAGCGCAACGCGGCCGTCTGGTCGTGGTAGCCGTAGTTGCCCACGCTGCCGTCGGGGGCGGCGAATGCGGGGTGCGCCAGAAAGCCGAATACACCCAGACGGTAATTGACGGTCACCGCCACGATGCCCTGGGCAGCCAGTGCCGCGCCGTCGTAACGCGGTTCCGAACCGTCACCAGCAACGTTTCCGCCACCATAGAAATACACCAGCACGGGTGCGCCGACGGCCCCGCGCGGGCTCCAGACATTGAGGAAGAGGCAGTCTTCGGACATGCCGCTGGCGCGGAAATCCATGTCGCCGAAGACCGGCAATTGCATCGCCCGCGCGCCGAACCGGGTCGCATCGCGCACCCCCTCCCACGCCAACGGCGGCTGCGGCGCGCACCAGCGCAACGCACCCACGGGCGGGGCAGCAAACGGGATGCCCTTGAACGCGCGTACGCCACGCTGTGTATCGAGCGTCCCGGCGAGAGTGCCGCCCGAGACCGTCACGTACGTGTGTGCGGCGGAGAGTGTTGCCTGCGTCATCGCATGTCCTTTTTTTGTTGTGTACGGGGAATCTGACGCTAGCCTACCACACCCGGGGGCAGGCGTCACCGCGTGACGCGTGTTCTACAGATGCGCAGTCACCTCGGTCACCCGCACCTCGCGGGCAAACACCGTCGGCTCGATGCGCCGCAAGAGCACCAGCGAGACGGCAAAGAGGGCGATTTCGATCCCGAACACCACCGCGTACCCCGCATAGACGCTGCCCAGCGCACCACCCACGATGTCGCGCACAATGCCGCTCAAGACAGTACCGCCGAAGCGCGCCAATGCGTCGGCCACACCCCAGGCACCGATGAACGCCCCCACCTGCCCGGCGACGGTCATGTCGAGCATCAACGCCAGATTCGCCGCCGTCGAGACCCCCGAGCCGAACCCGAAGACCACCAACCCAGGCATCAACAGCTGCACCCGATCGAGCCCGCCGGCGGCGACGATGATCGCCAAACCGAGAGCGGCGATGACGGCGCCGCTCCCCGCGACGCGCTTCATGCCGAAGCGCCGTGTGAGTGGGCTGGTCACCAACAACCCCAACAACAGCGCCACCCCCCAGACCGAGGTATAGCGCGTCGTGACCGCCGGTGCGACGCCGAAGACATCGCCGGCGTATGGCTCCAACAAGACGTCTTGACCGAGCAAGCCGATGAGCAACACGACGAGATAGACGAAAAACGTTTTTGCTTGCGGATTGTCGCCCACCGCCCGCAATACCTCGCCGAATGACCGCCGGTCGGTCGTTGGCGCGACCGTCTGCCCAGCGCGCTCGAGCCCGATACACGACAGCAGCCCGAGCGCCAGGGCGATCAGCGCCAGAATTTCGAAGGCTGCGATGAGGCGCTCGTGGCTATAGGGCTCGATGCCGCGCGCCAATGAGATCCCACCGATGATCATGCTGGTTATCAACACAAACCACATCACCCCGACGGTCCTGGGGCGCTCGGCTTCGCTCGACAACTCGGTCGCCAACGCTAAGTACGAGACCGTGGCGAAATTGAAGCCGAAGCCCCATGCCCCGAACGCCACCACCCCGAACGGGATGCTCCACCAGACACCGTCGTGCAGCGCGAACGCAGCATACGGCGACGATGCTGCCCCGAAGGCGCACAGGAGCAATCCGATGACGATATATGGGGTGCGGCGCAACCCCCAGAATGGCCGGCGCTCGCCCAACGAACCGATCCACACCTGCATCGGCGACAACAGATACGGGATTGAGACAAGCAACGCGACCACCGTCGCCGAAATACCCAGCTCAGTGATCATGATGCGATTCAACGTGCTGTTGATGGGCAACAGCGTCAAGGCCACCGCGACGTGGATCAGCGACAAACGGACCAGGCTCGATGCTTTCATTGCAACCCCAGCAGAAAGACAATGAACAATGAACAATGAACAATGAACGATGAACGATGAACAATGAACAATGAACGATGAACAATGAACGATGAACAATGAACGATGCTGGAGAATTATGTTTCAATCATCGGAACATATTCGCCAGCCGTATCACCACCCTAACCATTAACCCTTAACCCTTAACCCTTAACCTTTAACCTTTAACCTTTAACCTCCCCTATCCTACCACGGGCAGAAGTGCTTTTTACTGCATTCTGCTGCGCTAAAAAAACCGACCGGTCAGTCAGCCACAGCTGTGTTATGCTGTGCGGGTATTCTGAGTGAGGACGTATATGCCTGCAGTGACGCCATTTCTCTGGTTCGACAACAACGCCTACGAGGCGGCGCAATTTTATGTCTCTCTGTTTCCCAATTCGGCCATTACGTCGCACCAGACCAACCCCGACGGCACGACGTTCCACGTGACGATGTCGCTCGACGGCCGCGAATTCCACGCGCTCAACGGCGGCCCGTACATGACGATGAACTCAGCCGTGTCGTTTTCGATCGACTGTGCCGACCAAGCCGAAGTCGACCATTACTACGACGCCTTCCTCGTCGGGGGCACCGAGCAGCAGTGCGGCTGGATCGTCGACCGCTTCGGCGTCACCTGGCAAGTGGTACCGCGCCAACTCCACGAGGCGTTGGGCCACCCAGACCCGGCCAAAGCCCAGCGCGCCCAAGCAGCGATGATGCAGATGAAAAAACTCATCGTCGCGGATTTGTTGAACGCCTAGGACTCCAACGCATCGCAGAAACACAGACCCCCGGCCCTGCGACTGCGGGACCGGGGGTCGCTGCTGCCGACGCCTGTCTCAGTGGACGAGCACCGCCGGGCGCTCGTAGTGCGTCCCCTCGATGGTGACGCGCTGCATCGGCCATTCGCCCGTGGTCGAGACCGACACCGGCCCGGCGGCGGTGATGATCATCGTGTCTTCGGATTTAGTGCCGATGATGCTGGGGTTCCACGCGAACGCCTGGTCGAGCCCGATGACGTGCGTGCTGTCGGGGCGCGCCTGAATCTCGCGGTTTTCGTAGCCGGTCACCCCGCCCTGGTGATGCTTATGCCATTCGTCGATGTAGCCGTGGTCGTGGTAGGCTCGGACGACGGCGGCGAATGCGCTCCCCAACGTCGCACCGGGGCGCGACGCGTGCCAGGCATGGGCGTCGACCACGGCGCAATCAGCAGCCCGCTGCGCCATCACGGCGTCCATTGCGCCGAACGACACCAGTCGCGTCGCCGACACAATCAACCCATACCGACGCGCACAGACGACGACCATGGCCGTCTTTTCGACACGATTATCGGTGGGAATCGGGTGGCGAAACTGGCGCAGGCGCTCGTCGGCCGCCACCAGCGCCACCACCGGCTGGGCGCATGCTGCATAGACATGGGCAGACAACAACCCGGCGATGTCGAATTCACGCATCCCCGGCCGGATCGCGCGGGTCACCGCTTCGACGGCCCGGCCCGTCGCCAACCCCAACGCTTGATAACGCTCGATCTCGGCGGCGGTCAACGTCACCCGCATGGCAGTCAGCGCCGCGGCACACGAACGTTCGCCGGGCAGGTCACTCGCCCAGCCACCGACGCCACACAGCTCGTCGATCCATGCGTCGCGCTGCTGCGGCTCGTACCAGGGGAACACATGCGGAGTCAGCGGCAGGTCGACCATTTCTTCGGCCAACATGCGCGGCATCTCGATGCCGCTCGCCAGCAGATAATCACGCTCGGGGGTACACAAAATCGCCGCGACCGCGCTCTCGCTGTTGAGCCCGACATGGGCCTGCCCACCACACGTCAGCCAGCTGACCGTGCTGCTGCGCGTCACCAACAGCCCGCGCAGACCGCGTTCGTGGAGCAGCGTTGCGATGCGTGCCCGCTTGTGTGCCCATTCTTGGGATTTCTCCATCTGCAGCCTCATTGTTCGTCTCGGAATGCTGCCATCATACGGCATCGGGCACGCGCATGCACAAAAAAACAACCGCGACGAATGTCGCGGTTGTTACCTGGTGGAGCAATGGGGGGTCGAACCCCAGACCTCAACACTGCCAGCGTTGCGCTCTACCAACTGAGCTATTGCCCCAGGTCTATTGTGGTGGAGGTGAGGAGGCTCGAACTCCTGGCCTCGACAGTGCGATTGTCGCGCTCTACCAGCTGAGCTACACCCCCACAACTCTGTACTGAAGTATACGAGCTCGAATGCCCGTTGTCAAACCGAGTTTTGTGCTGGGGGATGAACCCAGCACACATCTCTCCGTTTACGCCGCAGCGGGCTGCAACCGCCACACCTTGAGGTAGCGCGCGACCACATACGAACCCACCACAAACAGCAGCGCAGTTGCCTGCGCGACCAACCCTTCGACATTGGGGAACATCGCAAACCACATGCCCATCCAGCCAGGAATCGCCAGCGGTACGGTCGTGGTTGCGATCCAATGTGCCTGCTGCATCTCTTGGACCTGCTCGCCCACCATCACCACCAACACCATGGCCAACAACAACCCGGTCACGATGAGCAACCGTTTGTAGGGTAGCTTGTACTGAGTCGCAAAGGTCAACGATCCGACGATCCCGGTGAACCCGAGCCCGATCAGCACGCCATACAACACCGGTTCGACGCCGACACCCAAACGCACGTTCTGCAGAAAGAGCACGATTTCGAAGCCCTCGCGATACACCGCGCTGAATCCGAGGAGCATCAGCCCGACGGCTGCGCTGACACCCGTGCGCGTGCCCGCCAAGATTTCGCGCTTTTTTTGGTTATGCATGCCGATCCAGCCGGTCCAATACACGTTGTGCAAAAACCAGTTCATGATGACCAGCAACACCACGATAGCCAACAAACCCGTCGCCGCTTGGATATCGAGCAACGGCGCATCGATTGCATCGATGATGGCCACAACCGCGAACCAGGTCGCGATGCTCGCCCCGAACGCCACCAACGAACCCCAGATAATCGGTTTGTTGTGCTTGCGCTGCTCCCCGACAAAGCTCGCCGTGATCGCCGCCAAAATCAACACCGCTTCGAGCCCTTCGCGGAACACAATCAGACTCGTATTCATGATCACCGCACTGGGTGCCAAGCCGGTGGCAAACGGATCGGGTACGCCGGCCGATGTCAGCCCTTGCCAGATCAACGCCACCACCACGACCAACCCGCCCACGACCAACGCCCATACCGGGATCTGTTGCTTCGCCTGCACTGCCATTGCGACCCTCGCTTTCAGCCGAATGCTGGTGAGTATAGCGAAGAAAAAACATTTATGCAAGTATTATCTGTTTTTAATCGGAAAGTGATTTTGAGCACCCATCAGATATCCCCACGCGCGACGCAAATTATCTAGATTTCGCCGGATCGCCCACGATTTCCCGTTATTTCCCCCACGCACGCCGTGGGGCAATGGTCGTATTTTTTCCTCGCGCGCCGCAGATTATCCTGAATCCCCCCGTACCGTTTTACCTCGGACGGACGGTATATGATAAAGAATATGGGGAGGGGACGTTAGGCGACGACTACCAGGATTCGATTACCGGCAGCCGAATTGTTTCTTCGTCACGATCGTGACGCATCGACGGCGCGACATCTTCGGAAGCATACGCGATGGGTTGTCCTACACACCCCACTCTGACAATTCGTCCACGACGACTGGACCAACATTCCCAACCACCACCCGCACATCGTGCTCGACGCGTACATCGTGATGCCCAATCATCTGCATGCAATCATCCATACGATGCAGCGATTCCCCGGTCGCATTCCCGAGGCGTTCGGCGCACCGGTGCATGGGTCCGTTCCCACCGTGCTCCGAAGCTTCACCGCGGCAGCGACACGTTTTGCCCGCATCAACGGCGTATCCACATCAACGAATCTCTGGCAAGGTGGTCATTGGCTGCGTGTCATCAGCGACGAAGACGAATTACATCAGATACGCCGGTATATCAAAACCTACCCGCCACGTCCGTATCGTTAACGCGCGTCCCCACGATGTCGGATAAACCCACCATAGCCCCACGGCATGCCGTGGGGCTATGGGCGTATTTTTCCATGGCCGTGCGGTAGATAATATAAAAACACCCCGCGGCGTCCGCGGGGTGTCGGTGTGCCCAAGACAACCTAGATATCGAGGTTTTTGACCTCGGGAGCGTGGGTCTGGATGAAGCGTTTGCGCGGGGGCACCAGATCGCCCATCAACATGGTGAAGGTCTCTTCGGCGGCCAGGGCATCGTCCATGGTGACCTTGAGGATGACGCGATTCGCCGGGTTCATCGTCGTTTCCCAGAGCTGCTCGGCGTTCATTTCGCCCAGCCCTTTGTAGCGCTGCAATTCGACGCGGTTGCGCTCGGCCGGGGTCAGCGTCTGGATATACGCCTCGCGGTCTTGGTCGGTGTAGACATAGCGGTCGTTTTTACCGACCCGCACCCGATACAACGGCGGCTGTGCGATGTAGAGATTACCGCTGGTGATCAACGGGCGCATATAGCGGAAGAAGAAGGTCAGCAACAGGGTACGGATGTGGCTCCCGTCGACGTCGGCGTCCGACATCAGAAAGACGCGGTGGTAGCGAATCTTGCTCACGTCGAATTGGTCGCCGATGCTGGCACCGATGGCCGTGATGAGTGCGCGGACTTCGTTGTTCGAGAGCATGCGGTCGAGCCGGCTCTTTTCGACGTTGAGAATCTTGCCACGCAACGGCAGAATCGCCTGGAAGCGTCGGTCGCGGCCTTGTTTGGCGCTGCCGCCGGCGCTGTCACCTTCGACGATGAAGAGTTCACAATTCGCCGGGTTGTTGTCGGAGCAGTCTGCGAGCTTGCCTGGCAGCGAGAAGCCTTCGAGCAGGCCTTTGCGAGCCGTTTCGCGCACTTTTTGCACCGCCAGCCGCGTGCGGGCTGCCGAAATACATTTTTCGATGATGCGCTTGGCATCGGCCGGGTTTTCGTCGAGCCAGGTCTGCCAGGCATCGCCGAAGACCGTGTTCACGGCGGTTGCGGCGATCGGACTGACCAGCTTTTCTTTCGTCTGCGAGCTGAACTGCGGGTCACGCAGCTTGACGCTGATGACCGCCGTCAGGCCTTCGCGGACGTCGTCGCCCGTCAGGTTGCCTTCGTTTTCCTTCAACAGGTTCTTGGCGCGGGCGTAGGCGTTGACGACGCGGGTCAGCGCGTTGCGGAAGCCCGTGACGTGCGCCCCGCCGTCGGTGTTGTTGATGTTGTTGGCGAACGAGTAGATCGAATCGGTGTCGAACGATTCGGTGTACTGCAACGAAATCTCGACGGCCACGTCGTCGGAGATCCGCTCGACGTAGAACGGGCTTTTGTGCAGCGAGACACGGTCTTTGTTGAGGTGGCGCACATACGACCCGATACCGCCTTCGAAGTAGAAGTTCAGCTCGTTGTCGTCGCGTTCGTCGATGAAGGTGAAGCGCAAGCCTTTGTTGAGATACGACATCTCGCGGAAGCGCTGAGCAAGCGTTTTGAAGTTGTAGTCGATCGACTGGATGATGGTCGTATCGGGCATGAAGGTCGTCTCGGTGCCGTGTTCGGTCGTCGGGCCGACCTCGATGACCTCGGTCACCGGCGTCCCACAGCGGAACTCTTGATAGTACTCGCGGCCGGCGCGATAGACCGCCACTTTGCAGTACGACGAGAGCGCATTCACCGCCGACACACCGACGCCGTGCAAACCAGACGAGACTTTGTAGCCGGTGCCGCCGAATTTCCCGCCGGCGTGGAGCACCGTCATCACGACCGTCAGCGTGCTGATGCCCATCTTGGGGTGGATCCCGACGGGGATGCCCTGGCCGTCGTCGCGCACCGTCACCGAACCATCCTGGTGGATGGTGACTGTGACCTTGGTTGCCCGCCCAGCCATGACTTCGTCGACCGAGTTGTCGACGACTTCGCGCACCATCGTATGGAGGCCGTTGATGTCGGTCGGTCCGATATACATGCCGGGGCGCTTGCGCACCGCCTCCATGCCTTCGAGGACCTGAATCTGGCTCTCGTCGTATGTTGATCCCTGCATCGAAGCGTCAGTCATGCCACTATCTTTCTGTGATCGCGGGGTCAGCCGCGCTCGACATACCCATGCACTCTACGCACCCTGCACGAACGTGTGCAGCTGGACAAACCGCATCCGCGCCAACGAAAGCCCACTAAACAGGTAGGCACTGGCGAGGACGACGCCGACTCGGCCGGCAGTGCTGTCGACGAGCCCGGCGAAGATAATCCCACTGCCGGCGGCGACGACCATCATCAGCCCCAAGAACCCCAACACCCGCCAAAACGCCCCGCGCACCAGCGCGATACTCGCCTTGATCGCTTGGAACGGGCCGACGTCGTGCAGCACCATACATTCACGCGTGAAACCGATATAAATCGTCGCCCACAGCCAGAAGGCAGAGCCGATGAAAAACAAGAATGCTCCGAACGCCGGATTGAGCGTCATCAGCAAGACGCCGAAAATCGACACAGGAATCAACACCAACAAGCCCACGACGACCACGGCCAACGGGTAGAGCAACAGCCGTGCCAACGTCTTTGGGATAGCCATCAGCAGCTCGCCGATCGCGCCGTCTCGCCGCCAACTCCGGGCGACCAGCACCAGATAGAGCGTACTGGCAAGCAAGCCGATGAGGTTCACCAGCGCAAACACGGTGACGAGACCCCCGAAGCCGTCGACGAATATCGCCGTCTCGGGGTCGATTTTGGCGGGTTGTGCCGTCACAAAGGGCAGACCGAGCCCTTCGCCGCTGGCGCCACCGGCTCGGAACCCATAGATGGCATAGGGCACGACGTTCAACCACGCCAACCACGGGCGCATGTCGTCGGCGCCCAACTCATCGAGCACCGCGATCGTCTGGTCGCGGATCTGCAGCATTTCGGGGGTGGTCGTCGGTGCATCGTCGGGCTGCGCTTCGCGCAACAAGACGGCGGCATCGGTGAATATCTGGGCGAACGAGACCGCAGGACCAAACCACAACGCCGCGTTGATGGCGAGCGGGATCAACACGATCCACAGATTGCGATTCAGACGTGCATAGGCGTCGCTGAGGATGTCGACGATACTGGGTTGGCTCGGTGCAGACATCAGGCGTCTCCTGTCGTAGCACTCTAGTATACCATCGATGGCAGTCGGTTGGGGCATGGGCATCACCGGGATGCGGCGAATGCGGTATAGTACTGCTACGAAGCTCCCTGCGCCCGACGAGGTTTTTTGCATGACCGCAGCACACTACCAACCCACCACCGAGGTCCACAGCCGCCGCCCGGTGACCGCAGCGCGGCGCTTGCTCGTCGTCTATGCACACCCCGACGACGAAGCCTTCGGCAACGCGGGGATTATCTTGGCGGCCCGCGCAGCCGGGCTCGAAGTGCACTACGTCTGCGCGACGCGCGGCGAGTGCGGCACCATCGATGACCATTACCTGAACACATACCCCGATGTCCGCGCGGTGCGCACCGCCGAACAACTCGCCGCGGCCGAGGCGCTCGATCTCGGTGCCGTGCACTTTCTCAATTACCGTGACAGCAATATGCCCGGCACCCCCGACAATCAGCACCCCGAGGCGTTGGTGATGGCACCCGTCGCCGATGTCGCAGCCCGGGTCGCCACGATCATCGATGAATTCACCCCACAGTACCTCATCACCTTCCCGCCCTATGGCGGCTACGGCCACCCCGACCACATCGCGATCCACCACGCGACATTGGCGGCATTGGCGCAGGCACGCTGGCAGGTACCGGAAGTCTTCTATTCGACCTTTTCGACGACGACGCTGCGCCTCATCATCGCGCTGATGCGCATCTTGGGCAAAAACCCGCGGGCATTCGGTCGCAACGGCGACATCGACATGGTGCGGGTCGCAGAAGAAGCCACCCCGGTGACCACCACCGTCGACTGCCGGGCTGTCGTCCCCCAGAAAATCGCCGCGTGGCAGTGTCACGCCAGCCAAGGCGGCGGCATCACCCGTGTACCCCGGCCGTTGTGGCGCTGGTTCTATGGCTCCGAGACGCTCACCCGGGTCACACCGGCACCGCGCGGCCGCGAGCAATTGCGGTTCGACGCGTGAGTACCGACCCAGCCACGGTGACGATCCGGCGGGCATTCCTCGACGACATCGGGGGGTTATTGGCGGTGCACGGCGACGCGTTCCACGACAAATTCGTGGCTGCGTTCGGCAGTCGCAGCTATGACCGCGGGGTCGCCCTGATGCACGATATCTGGCGCCGCCAAGGCCCAGCCGGCATGGCGGGGATCTGGGTCGCCATGGCCGACGGCGAAATCGTGGGCACCATCGCCGTGCGCTCGCGGCTGGCCAGCCGGCTGCTGCCGCCGATTCCTGTGGAATGGTTGTTTATCCGCACGCTGGGGTTGTTCCGCGGTCTGTATGCCATCTTCGCACTGTCGCTGGTCGACTACCATGTCGGCGCCGACGAGGCATACATCTCGGATGTGGCAGTGCGCAGCAGTCATCGGCGCCGGGGGATCGCCACGTTGCTCCTCGAGCACGCCATCGCCGAAGCCCAGCGCCAACGCCTACGCTCGGTCTGTCTCTTTGTAAAAGCAAACAACACCAGCGCCCTGCGGCTCTACCAGCAGCACGGCTTTGTCCAGGTGGGGGTCCGTCGGTCGCTCTTCGGGTGGATTTTGGTGCGCAACAGCACCTGGTACCTGCTGCGCCGCACCGTGACCGCACCGGTACCGTCACAGATCGTCGAATAACCGCACTTGTTTGGCTTCTTTGAGCAGCAGCGGGCGAATTTTCTGCCAATATCGTGAAAACCGCCCCAGATCGACGCCTGCCGGCGCCTCGACCAACGGCGCATCGGCCAGCACCAACACCGTGTGCGTCTGCCGCAGCTCGGTCACGATATGGTGAAAACGCGGCGCGACCGACTCCATCGTCACGATCGTATCGGCCGCGTGCCGCTGCGCAAAACCACGGACCTCGGTCGCCACGTCACCGCGATAGATGTCGAGCGGCAGGTCGAGCAGGCACTCGTACATAAACACCAGCCGCTTCAGGCTCAGCCCGTAGCCACGAATCACGACGTCGTCCCACACGAAAATCGCCGGTGCACCGGGAGTATGGCGGAACGCGGCAGAATCAATACGCAGGGCATCACCGTGCACCCAGACGATCGTGTTCAAGAGAAAAATCCTTTCGCCGTGGTCAACGATCGCTCCGCGGGGCTGTGGCGATGAGCTGTGCCATGACGGCACCGACAGACTGTGTAGCTTCGACTGGGGCTGCCTGCACCGTCACCACCGGCGCGCGAAAACGCGCATCCATCAATTGCAGCGTGGCAGCCAGCCATTCACGGTCGGCCCGGGCACCGCGGCGCTGCACCCACGGGTGTGCCAGTGCCCGCGGCGAGCAGACGCCGCTCACACACAGCGCATACAGCGCCGCGTCTGGCACCAATCGCCGCAGCAGCACGGGCATGTCGCTCCAGTTCTGCAGCGAGTCGGCGGCATCGTCCATCACGGCGGGGTCGGGTTCGATGCGGCCAGCCGGGAACGTCAACAACGCCCCGCCCGCCTGCACATGCCGAGCAGCCCGTCGTAACGCCTGACCACGCCCACCGGCATCGGCAGGCACCTCGATGAGCAGCCGGCTGATCCCCGGCAAGGCACGCAACAACGGCCGCTCGGCGGCGATGATGCGCAGGTCGCGCCGCCCGATGACCGCCGCCAACGCCGGCGCATCGACCAAACCGGGGTGGTTCGCCACGCAGATCACCGGCCCGGCGCTGGGGATTTCAGCCCCACGCGCGGCGATCTGACCGGCGAAGCGTTCGACCAACAGCGCGCCGGCGACGGGCATACCCTGACGATCAGCCAGGGCATCTGCCTTGGCCAAGACCTGGGCGACCCGGCGCGCTGGTAGCCAGGCGAAGAGACGGACGACTGCCCGCCAGAACGCCCGCTGCTCGACGCCGAAGGCCCGATCCACATCGGCCAGGTTGTATGCCGTCAACGCGCGGATATCAGCCCGCGCAACTGGTTCTTGTGGCAAACCCATCCCTTTCGCTGCGGCCATTTCATCCGCAGAGCGCACACCCTACACAGACGCACTACGATCGTATACGTTGTACGGGCGCGTTTGGTCGTGTTTTGCTCGCGTCAAAGCCACCTGCCGTGGTCGGCAGGTGGCTTTGACGCGATGACGAGGTGCCCTCACCGGTCGTCAGGGCGTGACTGCCGTCGCCACCACCGACGGTGTCGTCGTGGGGACTTGGGTCTTGGTCGCGGTGCGGCTGCGGGTCAGGGTGCGCGACTTGGTCGGGGTCTTGGTTTTGGTACGGGTCTTCGACTTGGTCAGTGTTTTGCTTTTGGTCGGGGTGCGCGTCTTGGTGGGCGATTTGGTGCGCGTCGAGGTCGACGAGACATTGCTGGCCAAGTCGACGACGGGGATCGCCGCGCCGAGGAGTTCGGCGGTCGACCCATAGTTTGTTGTATTCCCGTAGCCGAGCTTGCCGTATGCACCATGCCCAAAGCACTTGATGTTCGTCGTGGCGAGGGTAACACACGTATGTGCGTTGCCCATCGACACCGCCTTGACCGTTATTCCACTGCCCAAGTTGACTGGTTCGAGCCCCGCCATTTCGCCGGCGGCGTCCCCACGATCGAGCATATCGCCGGTACCCAATTGGCCGATGTCGTTGGCACCCCAGCACTTCAAGGTCGCATTGTCGAGGACCACGCACACCAAGTCGCGATCCATCCGTCGCGACGCCGCGATGGCCACCGCGGTCCGACCACTCCCCAGATCGACCGCCGTCAGTGCATCACCCATCTCGTCTGCACCGTCACCGATGTCGGTGGTCGAGCCGATTCCGAGCTGGCCAGTCCCGTTGTACCCCCAGCAGACGACGGTGCCGTTGTCGCGGATCGCACAGGTGAAATTCCCACCGGCGGCGAGTGCTTTGACCGTGCGTCCGGTACCGACATTGACCACGGGCAAGAGATCACCGAGATTCGGATAGACACGATTGGTCGTGTCACCGTACCCCAGCTGGCCGTTGGAGTTCAACCCCCAACACTTCACCTTGGCGTTATTGAGCAGTGCACAGGCATGCTGGAAGCCCGTCACGACTGAAACTGCAGCAGCACCAGTCCCCAGGTCGACCGCCGGCAGATTCGCGCCCATCGTATTCGGTTCGAGGCCGTGTTGCCCCGACACCCCGAGTTCACCACTGTCTTGATAGCCCCAGCACTTGACTTGTTTGGTATTGAGCACCGCACAGGTGAAAGCATATGAGGCGCTGAGTGAGGTCGCATACAGCCCCGTACCGAAGTCCACCGACACGAGCGCACTGCCCATCTCGCCGGCGCCATCGCCGATCGTGCGGACATGCCCGAGGCCGAGTTCGCCGTCGCCGTTAAAGCCCCAACACACCGTCGAATTATCGGCACGGATGGCGCACGTGTGGCGATTGCCGCCGCTGACATATTTCACGGTCTGCGCGACATTGACGTAGGGGAGCGCACTCCCCATTTCACCGGCGTCATTGCCCATATCCGCGGTCGTGCCCAGCCCGAGTTGACCGTCGCCGTTCGTGCCCCAGCACTTCAGTTTGGCAGTGGGCAATATCGCACAGCTGTGATCGAGACCCAACGCGATCATCGACACATAGCTGTTGCGCGGTTCGGCCGCAGTGGTCTGGCTAATCGGCTGTTGACCAGCCCAGACGACCGATGCCGCGATGACACACATACTCAACACCAACGGAATCAATCTGCGCATCGTTGTCTCCATACCCGTTGTCTCGTCTCTGCAACGGACTAGATTCTGTATAGTCAGGGCAGCGCCGCTCTGGCGACTGCCGACGGCGTCGTCGTGGGGAGCAGAGTCTTGGTCGGGGTGCGACTGCGCGTCTGGGTGCGCGTCGCGGTGCGGTGAGCGTCAAAGAAAGCTTGCGGTCGACGATCGGCAACGCATCACCGATTGTGCCATAGACCTGCTGCCCAGTGCTGCTTGAGCGCCGAGCCGAAGCACTCGATATTAGTCGTCGAACGCATCACACCCGTGCTGCGAGGCCCGCTTGCATTCATCGCTGTATCAGTTTCCTGCGTACAAGTGTGGTTCACAAGTATACCAACAAAACGCCGTTTCCGGCGTTTTTCTGCGGAAACGGCGACCCGTCCTTGACACTTTTTTACGAAAACGGTACTAGCGCCCGCGCACGGAAACCGCGCCATCGGGGAATATTCGACCCGCGATTTCTTCGTAGCTGCCTGCAAACGGGCAACTGCTGCGCAGCGGGCACTCTGGGCAGTGGCGGTCGTCGGTGTAGCGTTGGATGTTTTCTTTATTGAAAAAATACGGTTTATGGCTATTGGTACTGGCCACCCACTGCCACGATAAGTTGTTGCTGGCCGGGTCGCCGTCGAGCAGATGCTGCAGGAACCAGCGGGCACCCGCCTGCCAGCGCACGCGCCGCCAGTGCACCACATAGGCCGCCAGCCACATACGCGCGTGGTTGTGTAGGTACCCCGTGGCAATCAGTTCGGCGACAAATGCGTCGATGCAGGCCAAGCCTGTGGTGCCCGAGCGAATATCATCGGGGAGCTGTTTGGCGTAGGCGCGCGCGGCGAGCCCCGTTTTCGGCGCCTCGCGGTCATACCAGATGCCGTCACCGATCGCCGCGTACACCCGCTGCCAGTAGTCGCGCCAGGCCAGCTCGTTGATGAATTTTTCTGCCTGCTGTAGTCGACCCACCCTGCCCAGCACGGTGTCGTAGACCTGCCGAAGGGTGAGCACGCCGTGCCGAATATACGGGCTGAGCCGGGTCACCGCCCCGTCGAGATGGTTGCGCGTCTGCGCATACTGCTGCGGATCGATGGCTGCCAGTCGTGCTGCTGCTGCGGCAGACCCACCGCGCTGCTCGGCGACGTCGGTGTCGTCTCCGACGACGTCGGCGAACGTCGTCCGCAGGTAGGCGACTAGCTCGTCACGGTCGGTGAAATCATTGCGGAGCGGGGTCGATACAGGCGATTGATCGCTCATGGTGTGGTGTCCGATGTGCTGGCGACGCCCCACGACGCGAGGATGCGCTGGGCGTCGGCGGGGATCGTCGTGCGTTGGTCGTCGGTCAGATAGCGCAGCCCGAGCACCGCAGGCCCCATCCGCGGGTTTGCGCGCAGGGTGTCGTGATGGGTGAGCAAGAAATTCCAGTACAACACGGTCAGCGGGCATGCGTCGGGGCCGGTGCGCTGCTGCGGATCGTAGCGACAGCCCGCGCAGTAGTCACTCATTTTGGCGACGTAGCTGCCCGAGGCGATATACGGCTTGGTGGCGATGATCCCGCCGTCGGCGTACAGACCCATGCCGCTCACATTGGGCCACATGACCCAGTCGTAGGCGTCGATGTAGCCAGCCAGGAACCATTCATTGACCGCCACGGGGTCGATCCCCGCCAGCGTGCAGATATTGGTCAAGATCATCAGGCGTTCGATGTGGTGTGTGTAGCCGGTTTGCCAGACGCGGGCGACGACGGTGTCGGCACAGTGCATCCCACTCGTGCCCCGCCAAAACCACTCCGGCAACGGCCGCGTCGCCTGCCAGTAGTTCATCGTCTGCAGCGCCGGCATCAACTGCCAATAGGCGCGGTACATGTATTCGCGCCAGCCCAGCACTTGCCGCACAAACCCTTCGACCGAGGCGATCGGCGCCATGCCGGCCGTGTAGGCCGCGACGGCAGCGTCGATCAGCGTCAGCGGGGTGAGCAGCCCGAGGTTGAGGTAGGGGGTGAGTTGGGAGTGGAACACGACGTCGGCACGGGTGGTCATTGCGTCTTCGTAACGCCCGAACAAGGGCAACCGATCGGCGACGAAAGCATCGAGGGCGCGCTGGGCATCGGCGTGGGTCACGGCCAGCGAAAAATCGTCGACTGCTCCCAGGGCACTGGGCAGGGCAGCGACCTCGGTCATGACGGCGCGGGTCACGGCATCGGGAGGAAAAATCGGGACGGCGGGGATGGTGACGCTGCGGGGAAGTGGTTTACGGTTTTCGCGGTCGTAGTTCCACGCGCCGCCGGTGGGGGTGCCGTCTGGCTCGACGAGGACCCGATATGCCTGACGCATCGCCCGATAGAACGCCTCCATCGGTTGGCGGCGCGTGACGGCCGGCGCGGTCACGCC
>JBJOJU010000400.1:0-26424 GCA_046046485.1 Chloroflexota bacterium
CGCCTCCCCTACATCGGTCGTATGGGGAAGCTCTTCGACGTCAGCGCGGGCACCACCGGCGACGTCCGTATGAAGATCTGGTTCGGTGATGAGCACGGCAGTGGCACCATCGGACTCATCACCGCCGACCCGCTGCGCACCGTCGTCGGTTGGGGTCCAGAGAGTATGTTTGTGGCGTACAACCGCTTTTATCCGCCGTCGCTCGCCACCGTCGAATCCCGCAGTGCATCACCCGACCGTTCCCACGAAGCATTCCTCGACGAGCTCGTCAACAAAGGGCTCCTCGGTTTACTCAGTTACCTCGCCGTGATCATCACCAGCCTGCGCTACGGGTTCTCGCTCCTCCGGCGACCGACCATCGGTGCCTACCGGCACGTCGTCATCGCCGCCCTCAGCGCCATCGTCGCCCACGTCGTCGAGGGTTTGACGGGTATCCCCGTTGTCTCGTCGTTACTGCTCTTCTGGCTGAGCATCGGCACCCTGCTCACCGTCGGTCACCTGAGTCTGCCCGCCGAACCAATCGCAACACCGCCCGCCGAACCGGCACCGACGACCAAGCCGCTCCAGACCGGTCGCCGCCGTGGCCCCACCACCAATCGCCCGCTAGCACCGGTGTCGACGAGCCCTGTTTGGGCATTCCCCGCAGCAATCAGCATGGTCGTCGTGTCCATCGCGTTGGCCTGGCTCTGGAATCTCGACAACGCCTACGCCGATATGCGCTTCCAGCAGGGTACCAGTTATGCCGAAGCAGGCACCCAAGCAGGCAACACCGACCAGCAAATCATCGCGCTCTCGCACTTCATCGACGCGATCGCGATGGAACCGAGCCAAGATTACTACTATCTCAGCGCTGGTCGTTCGCTCCTCAACCTCGCTGATGCCAAACGCCGCCTCGGCGGCAACAGCCTCGCGTCACAGCCCGCGACGATGGCCGATCTGGCAGCGCTGGGGGGCGCCCGAGAGCTCAAGAGCTTCCTCGAGCCACGTGCCACGACTGACCTCGTCCGCCTCGCCGCCGACTACCTTCTGCACGCCCACGATCTGAACCCGTACAACAAAGATCATTTCGCGAATCTCGCTCGGCTATACACATTCTGGTATACCCGCGTCGAACAGACACCCGCACTCGAGGCAGAAATCTTCCGCTGGTACGAAGCGGGCATCGCCAATGCACCCAACGACGTATCCATTCTCAACGAATACGTCGGGGCATTGATCGCTCGGGCGAATAGGATCGCAACCAGTGACCCCACGACCGCAGCCGACCTGCGCGCACGTGCGCACGAAGCCCTCGACCGCTCCAAGATACTCGACCCGACCTACGCCGATACCGCGATCCGCACTGCAGATCTCACCTATGCCGACGGCGACTATGCCACTGCCGTCCCGCTGTATTCCGCGATCCTCCAGCGCGACCCGCACGCCCTCGATGGCCAAATCACAACAATCGCCGACCAACTCACCGGCAACCCGACCGTCCTGTCGCAACTGCGCGATGCGTATCTGGAGACACCGTATCAAGCCGATCGCATCCTACTGTCGATTATCGGCTTGCTTTCCAGTCGCCTACGCGACTACCCGGCGGCGATCGATGCCTTCGGTCAACTGGTGGCATTGCAACCCCAGAGCATCGAAGCTATCCAGAATTACACCATCGTGCTCAGCAACGGGCTCGAGTACGAACAGGCAGCGATCCAGGCACAGTCACTTATCGACCTCGCTACCCAACAGCAACTGCCGGCCGAAACCATCGGGCTCTACGAACAACTCCGCTCGTACTACCTCTCCCAGCAACCGTAGCCAGAGTGCACAAAAAAGCCGCCCGACGTATCGACGTCGGGCGGCTACCGGTGCGATCGTTACTTGACCTGTGCCTTCAGCGTGCTGCTGGCGCTGAAACCCGGAGTCTTGGTGGCCGGGATCTTGATCTTGGCCTGGGTCTGAGGGTTCACGCCTTCGCGTGCCTGGCGCTGACGCACCTCGAACGTGCCGAAGCCAGTCAACGTGACCTTTTCGCCGGCCTTGAGCTGTTCGGCGATGACTTCCAGCGCTGCGTCGATAGCTGCCTTGGTATCCTTCTGGGACAGCTCGGCCTTCTCAGCGACTGCCTTGACGAAATCTGTCTTTTGCATGCTTGCACCCTCTATTACTTCCAACAAACAAACCCTATTAACATATATCGCATTTCGTTGAATAAGTCAAGGAAATAAACATACAATTCTGTTAAGTGTAAAATTTTAACTATCCTGAATGTTTGTTATGATATCACAAGTTTTTCGTCTTTCACCCACGTCTTTCACCCCGTCCATCAATTGCCTCTGCCCTCGAAATGTCGCTTGTCCACGGCACAGAGTGCTGTTATTTTCCTCATCACGATGCGAAATAATTCCAGCTGGAACGAAAGCTACTCCCCGAAAATACCCGTTCTGAAAGTGTCATAGTACATCAGGTACCGCGTCAGAACGACGCTCCCACGCCTGTTTCTCACGTCGTACCAGATTTTTCGATCGCTTGATTGTAGTGCTCTATTATGGTCAGCTCTGTTGTGATCCGTGAAAACACAAGAAATTACACGATGTATAATTTTACGGATATTCTATACACTTGTTTTATTTATACATCAAAATAACCAAAATATACCAACATACAATTTCGACAAATCAACTTAAAAAATAAATAATCTGCAAAAGATAAGGAAAGTTTTGTATACCATCGAACATCGACTAGTAAAATAACAGCATAATAAACGATTCATAACCGTGCAATCAAATAGCTCTGGGTGATTCTAGTGGCCTGCATAAATGTCCACCCGAATAGTAGAAGAATAAACCATCGGGTGAACAAACATCTTAACAATCGTAAAACACAAAAGAAAGAAAACAAACTACACAGCAGAGCTCTGGAGAATTTAGTTCACCAAAAAAGAATCCCCAGTGCCGAATTGTCGGCACTGAGGGCGTCACGATGCTAATTTCCGTCGATATATACCGCTTTTTCCTGCGAAAAGAATTCGACAGCGCCTTTGCCCATTTCGCGGAACATCCCCGACCCCGAATTCTTGAACCCACCGAACGGTGCTTGAATCGAGACACCCGCCGTCGGCTGGTTTACCTTAAGCATTCCGGCTTCGGCCTGTTCGGCGAACCGGATCGCATGTCGGACATCATTGGTCACGATCGTCGCTGACAAACCATATGCGATGTCGTTTGACAGGCGCAGTGCCTCGTCGATATCGCCCGCCTCGAGAATCCCGATGACCGGGCCAAATACCTCTTCCTGGGCGATGCGCATCCCTGCGGTGACACCGGTGACCACCGCCGGCCGCACGAAATGCCCGTTTTTCGGTGCTTCAGTGCCACCCAAGACGACTTCTGCGCCTTGGTCTGCCGCAATAGCCAGGTACTCGGTGTCGGTCGCCCGCTGCGCAGCGCTGACTGCCGGTCCCATGGTCACCCCGTCGGTGAGCCCCGGTCCGACGACGATGTTCTGGGCAGCGGCGATCAGGCGCTGCGAAAACGCCTCGACGATGCTGCGATCGACGATGACCCTGCTCGTCGCAGTACACGCCTGCCCTGTCAACCCGTAGCCGCCACGGACGACGATGTTCACCGCTTTATCCAAATCCGCATCGGCAGCCACGATGACCGGATTCTTCCCACCCATTTCGAGGTGCGTCCGGGTCAAGCGCAGTGCGGTCTTCTGATAGAGCGCGTGCCCGACCACGTACGAGCCGGTGAACGACACCGCCTTGATGCGCGGGTCGGTCGCCAGCTGATCGCCGATGACGGCACCGCTGCCGGTGACACAATTCACCACACCCGCCGGGAACCCCGCCTCGTGCAGGGCACCCATCAGCCGCAGCGCCATCAACGGCGTCGCCGAAGCAGGCTTCAACACCACTGTGTTGCCCATCACCAACGCTGGTGCCATCTTCCACACCGGGATCGACAGCGGGAAATTCCACGGGGTGATAATCGCCACCGCCCCCAATGGCACACGCCGGCTGTACAACAGCGTGTTGGGCGTGTCCGCTGGCAGCACATCGCCACCGACGCGCCACGCTTCGCCGGCGAAGTAGCGAAAGACCTCGACCGCGCGCACGACTTCCATCCGCGCTTCGGTGCGCGTCTTCCCCTCTTCACGGGTCAGTTCTGCAGCCCAGGCGTCGATCTGCCCTTCGATGATGGCAGCGACTTTGTACAACAACCGGCCCCGTTCGGGGGCGACCCGAGCGGCCCAAGCCGGGTAGGCTGCATGCGCAGCGGCGATTGCCTGGTCGACATCGACAGCCGCCGATTTCGGGGCATAGCCAACCACGTCGTCGAGGTCGGCCGGGTTGCGGATTTCGCTGTAATCAGCGCCCGTCGGAGCGACCCATGTCCCACCGATATAGTTTTTCGCGCGTTCCATATTGTTTTCTCCGTGTGCTGCCCTCATGCCTGCGGCGAGCGATACTCTGGGTTGTCGTAGACAATCAATGTTGCGTCGTTGCCCAGCAGCTCGTCATGCAGGTAGTCGCGGATAATACCGCGCACCACATAGCCGTTTTTCAGCTGGGGCGTCAATGTCGGGTCCTTGATGGTACCGGCCGACACCGCAGCCGCGTATGCCTCGAGCGACATCTGATCACGGTAGAAGCGATACCCGGGCACCATGCCCCCGCCGACCATCCCGCGCAGGTTCAACCGCTTGATGAGAGCACGCCGCGCCTGGTAGAGCAACGAAGCCAGTCCGCGTTGGCGAAAGTCGGGGTGCGTGCTCATGTCGGCACCGTACAACCACTCGCCGTCGGGCGCATGGGTGGTGAAAAACCCACCCGCGATGACGTCGTCGAACGCGTGCTGGGCATGATCGAAATCAATGTGCTGCCGCAGTGTCGAACTCATCGCCACCGGCCGCCCCTCGTACAGCACCACGTGCTGCCCCTCGGGGAAGACACGCAGGTGACTCTCGAAGTGCTCACGGCGCAAGAGATGCGACGGATCGAGGGTCGGGTAGCAGAGTCGTTGCAACTCTTCGAGTGCGTCGAAATGCTCCGGCCGCGTATTGGTTACCTGATAGGTCATCGGCACCCTACAGACTCTTGATGGCTGCTTCGACGACATCCAGGCCTTCTTGGAGCTGTTCGTCGGTGATGACCAGGGGCATCAACAGACGGATACAGTTGGTATACAGACCAGCCCGCATCGTGATGACGCCGTGTTGCAGACAATACGCCGACACCTTGGCGACGGCATCGGGGTCCGGGGTCCGCGTGGTGCGGTCTTTGACGAACTCGATGGCGATCATCGCACCCAAACCGCGGACATCGCCGATCGCCGGGTACTGCTGCTGCCACAGGTCGCCGCGGGCGCGGATCTGCCCGCCCACCGATTTCGCGCGCTCGAGCAGATCGCCGTCTTGGAACTGGTTGAGCACTTCGAGCGCGGCCACACACGCCAGCGGGTTCCCGCCGTAGGTGCCGCCGATCCCACCTACGTGCACACTGTCCATGATCGCGGCCCGCCCGGTCACTGCAGCCAAGGGCATCCCGGCTGCAATCGATTTGGCGGTCACGATGATGTCAGGCTCGCAGCCCATCTGTTCCATCGCAAACAGCGTCCCCGTGCGCCCGAAGCCGCATTGGACTTCGTCGGCGATGAGCAGAATCCCGTGTTTGTCGCACAACGCCCGCAACCGCTGCATGTAGCTGGGGGGCACAGGGATAAAACCGCCTTCACCCTGCACCGGCTCGATGATAATCGCCGCCACGGCACTGGGGTCGACGTGCGTCAACAGCATCTTTTCGAGCTGGTCGGCGCAGGCACCACTGCAGCTGTTGGCACACTGCGCACACTGGTATTCGTAGGGGAAGGGCGCGCGGTAGACCTCGGGGAAGAACGGCCCCAGGTTTTTCTTGAACGTCGTTTTCGAGGTCAACGACAAGGTCATCAACGTCCGCCCGTGGTATCCGCCCTCGAATGCGATAATCGCCGTCCGCCCCGTCGCATATTTCGCAATCTTGATGGCGTTCTCGACGGCTTCGGCCCCACTGTTGGCCAAAATCGTCTTGTTCGGGCCACTGATGGGCACCGCTTCGTTCAAGCGCTCACACAAGGCCACGTAGCTCTCGTAGGTGCCCACCAGTGCCGAGAAATGGATCAACTTCTGTGCCTGGTCGGTGATGGCATCGACGATTTCGGGCATCGCGTGGCCGGCGTTGATGACGCCGATACCGCCCACGAAATCGATGTACGTGTTACCGTCGACATCGGTCACCAACGCACCGCTGGCCTGTTCGATCGCGATGGGGTGTGCTTTGTACAATCCGCTGGGGATCGACGCTTCGCGGCGTGCCACGATCGCCTGCGATTTGGGCCCGGGGATGGCGGTTTTCAGATTGATACTCTTGGTCATCGTCGACTCACTTTCGTCTGCTGCCAGCCTGATATGCACCAATCGTACCACGTGCGCATCGGCTGCACGTCGTACGATCGGTGTGTGACGGGATATCGGTTGGTTTGATCAGGCGCCGCCCAGCTGTTCGGCGTACTGCAGGCGATACAGACGCGCGTAGTAGCCGTTGAGGGCGAGCAATTCGTCGTGGCTGCCGTCTTCGACCAACTCGCCGCGGTGCAGCACCAGGATGCGATCGACATGGCGGATCGTCGACAAGCGGTGCGCGATGACGATCGACGTGCGGTCTTTCAAGAGGCGCTGGACCGCCTCCTGCATCACCGCCTCGGTCTCGGTATCCACACTCGAGGTCGCCTCGTCGAGGATCAGCAGCACGTCAGGGTTGAACGCCATCGCCCGGGCAAAGGCCAACAGCTGACGCTGCCCAACAGACAGATTCGAGCCGCGTTCGCGCACCTCGTAGTCGTAGGTGCCGGGGAGTGTGTCGATGAACGTCGCCGCCCCCGAGATTTCGGCCGCCCACTTGACCCGCTCGAGCGTGATGGTCTCGTCGTGCAGGCGGATGTTCTGCAGAATCGTGCCCGAGAAACAGGTCGGATCCTGGGGCACCGCTCCCACGTGCATGCGCAACTCGTGCTGGGGCACCGTGCGGATATCGACACCGTCGAGGGTAATGGACCCCGACTGAATGTCATAGAACCGCGCCATCAGGCTCACCAACGACGTCTTGCCGGCGCCCGTGGCACCCACAACCGCCACCGATTGCCCTGCCGGGATGGTAAACGACACGCCTTTGAGCACCGGTTCATCGGGGTTATAGCCGAAAACCACACGGTCGAAGACGAGCTCGCCCCGCACCGGGGTGGGTAGCGCGACTGGGTTTGCCGGATCTTGGATACCTTCGGGGGTATCGAGCACCCCAAAGATCCGCTCCGACGACGCCATCGCGCTCTGCAGCGTGTTGTAGCGCTCTGCCAGCTGCCGGATAGGGCCGAACGCCTGTTCGTTGTACAGCGTGAATGCCACCAACAACCCGATCGTCGCATAGTCGGCGAAGACCAACTGACTCCCCAGCAGCAGCAACACCGCCGTCGCCGTGACCGAGATCAAGTTGATGGTTGGGAAGAACACCGCAAACGTGGTATTCGACTTGTACTGCGAATCGAGGAATTTTTCGCTCATATCGGCGAAATAGTCGACACTCTTGCCTTCACGCCCGAACAACTGCGTCACCAGCACACCCGTGATCTGCTCGTTCAGGTAGGCGTTGATCCGCGCCAGCCGCTGCCGCATGATGCGATAAGTCGACCGCATAATACGCTGGAAGATGATGGTCGACACAATCACCACCGGAAACATAATGAACGACACCAGTGCCAGCCGCCAACTGAGCAGCAGCATCGTGCCGATCACAAAGACGAGGCGCACCAAGTCACCGAGCAGCGCCACCGTCCCCTGAGTGATGAATTCGTTGAGTGCGTCGACGTCGTTGGTGATGCGCGTCAGAAGGCGACCCACCGGATTGCGGTCGAAAAACGACAGACTCATCCGTTGGATATGGCGAAAAATATCCATGCGGATATCGATAATCACCTTTTGACTCATGACCTGGATCGTGTAGTTTTGCGCATAGCGAAAACCAAACGCCGCGATCAACGTCGCCACATACACGCCGAAAATAGGCAAAATCGCGGCACCGTCACCGGCCTTGATCGGGCCGTCGATGGCACGCTGCAGCAAAAAGGGCGGCACCAGTTCGACCAGCGCACCGCCGATCATCAACCCAATCGCCAGAAAAAGTTGCCATTTGTAGGGCCAGACAAACCCGAGCAGGCGCTTGACCAGCCGCCCGTCGTACGCCTTCCCCAATATCTCGTCGTCGTAGACTGTCATGTCGGTGTCCTCTGCGTGGTTTAGGCGTTATCGACGGCGTCGGCGAGTTGTTCGCGCTGATACATGGCGGCATAGCGACCGCCCAACGCGACGAGTTCGGCGTGGGTCCCGCGCTCGGCCACGGTCCCGTTGTGCAAGACGATAATCTGGTCGGCCTCGCGCACCGTGGCGATGCGTTGGGCGATCAGAATCGCCGTGCGCCCTGCCCGGAACGTGCGCAGCCCCTCGAGAATCTGGGCGGCGGTGTGCGTGTCAACACTCGACAACGCATCGTCGAGCACCAGGATCGGCGGGTTACGCAACACCGCTCGGGCAATCGCCGTGCGTTGCTTCTGGCCACCCGACAGCGTCACCCCGCGCTCACCGACCAATGTGTCGATGCCGCTGGGGAGCTGGACGACGTCGTTGCTCAACCGCGAAATCAGCAGCGCTTGTTGGACGTCGTCTTCCGACGCATCCGGCCGCCCGAATGTCACGTTGTCGCGCACCGGCACACTGAAGAGGAAGGTATCCTGGGGCACATACCCGATCCCCGCCCGCAGCGACGCCAGCGCGACGGTACGGATATCGTGCCCGTCGATGTGCACCGTGCCCGTGGTCGGGTCTTGGACGCGTGAGAGCAGATTGACCAACGTTGTTTTGCCGCCACCGGTCGCACCGACGATCGCAACCGTCTGCCCCTTGGCGATGTCGAAGCTGATATCGCGCAGAATCCAGCGTTTCTGTTCACCGTCGCCCACCGCGATTCCGACGCCGCGGAACGACACCGCGCCGTCGACGTCGAGCGCCACCGGATCGTGCGCCGCGTCGCGGATCAACGGTGCGCGCTGGAGCACTTCGCCCAGACGACCGGCGGCCGAGGCAGCCTGCTGATACAAATCGACCGTCCACCCCAAGGCAACCACCGGCCACCCCAGGGCAGCCAAATAGCCGTTGAACAGCACCAAATCGCCCACGGTCATTTCGCCCCGGGCGACGGCTTGACCGCCGATATACAAGACGAGCGCCCCGATGGTGCCCATCACCAGACTAATCGTCGGCCAGAGCAACCCGCTCAGCAGCACGTATCGCACGTTCTGGGCACGGTAGCGTTCATTGACCCGCAAGAATTCGGCCGTTTCGGGCTCTTCTTGGGTGTAGGCTTTGATAGTGCGGATACCCGAAAAATTCTCTTGGGCCCGACTCGACACCTCGCCGAAGAGATCCTGTACCTTGCGGAATATCACCCGCATCCGTGCTCCGACAAAAATAAACAGCCCCGTGACCACCGGTAGCAGCAACAGCACGATCAAAGCCAGCGTGGCATTGGTCTGCATCATCAACGCCGACGAGGTCACAATCATGAAAATCGCGCTCGCCATCGAACTCACACCTGGGCCGTAGAACTGCCGGATCGCCGAGATGTCGTTGGTCACGCGTGTCATCAGGTCGCCGGTGTGGTGTTCACCATAGAACTTCTGATCGAGCTGGAGCAGGCGCAGAAACATCGCCTCGCGGATATCGCTCTCGACGCGGTGGGCGGTGCCCATGATGAGCGTCCGCTGCGAAAAACGAAACACACCGTCTGCCACCGAAAACCCGATCATGATGAGCACATTGGCGACCAACGCATCCCAGACGATCCCGCGGGCGTTGATGTCGTCGACGATGATACGCAACATCTGCGGGACTTGGACAGCGAAACCCGTCGCGACGATGCTGGCCAATAGCCCAATCAGGAAGCGGGTCCGATACCGTATCACAAAAGGCCACAGCGCCCGCATCTGATTCATGGGTCCCTCGTCGAATGGCTCGTATGACGTCAGTTAGACGGCTAGTATAACAACAAACACACCGGAGTACGCTGTACTCCGGTGTGTGAAACGCAGGATTCCGAACGATTAATCGTTCGACTGCAACGCCATTTCGCGGCGCTTCTGGTCGCGTTTGCGTTCGTCCATACTCAAGAACTTTTTACGAAGTCGGTAGTTCTTGGGGGTGACTTCGAGCAGTTCGTCGTCACCGATGTATTCGACGGCGTCGTCCAGCGACATATTGCGCGGGGTTTCGAGCCGCAGCGAATCATCGGCACCCGACGACCGCATGTTGGTGAGGTGCTTCTTTTTGCAGCAGTTCACTTCGAGGTCGCGCTCGCGGGCGTGCTGGCCGATGACCATACCCTCGTAGACGTCGATACCGGCTCCGATGAAGAGCTGGCCGCGCTCCTGGGCGCCGAACAACCCGAAGGTCGTCGTCTGACCCGATTCGGACGCGACGAGCGAGCCGTTGAGCCGGGTCGTGATTTCGCCGGCCAGCGGTTGGTATTCATAGAAGAGCGAGTTCATCTGGCCTTCGCCGCGGGTGGCCGTCAGCAGCTGCTGGCGGAAGCCGAGCAGACCGCGGGTGGGCACCAAAAAGGTCAGGTTGACCGTGCCGTCGTCGCGGTAGCGCATGTCGCGCATCACGCCGCGGCGCTGACCCAGCAGTTCGATGACCGAACCCTGGTACGTCTCGGAGACTTCGATTTCGACCTGTTCGATCGGCTCCATGCGTACGTCGTCGATGACGCGGAAAATGACTTCCGGCTTGGAGACCTGGAATTCGAAGCCTTCGCGGCGCATGTTTTCGATCAAAATCGTCAAGTGCAGCTCACCGCGGCCCGAGACCTTGAAGGCATCCGGCACATCGGTGTCTTCGACGCGCAAGGCCACGTCGCGCTCGCGCTCGGCGTACAACCGATCGCGGATCTTGCGCGAGGTGACATGCTGCCCTTCGCGGCCCGAAAACGGGCTGGTGTTCACACCGAAGGTCATCGTCACCGTCGGCTCTTCGACGGCCAACACCGGCAGCTGCTCGGGGTTGGTCGAATCGGCGATGGTGTCGCCGATCATGCCGTCGGCGATACCGGCGATGGCGATGATGTCACCGGCCGTCGCGGTCTCGACTTCCGAGCGGTTCAGACCGACATACTGAAAGATCTGGATGATCTTGGAAGGCTTCATTTCGCCGTCGTGGTTGAATTTGACCACCGCCTGGCCCTTGGCCATCGAACCACGGCGCACGCGACCCATCATGATCTTGCCGCGGTAGTCGTCGTAGAAGGTGTTGGTGACCAACATCTGCAGCGGCGCATCGGCGTCGACATCGGGGGCGGGGATGTGGTTGATGATCGCGTCGAACAACGGCTCGAGCGAATCGGTCAGCGCGTCGGGGTCGGTACCCGAGATCCCGTTGATCGCGCTGGCATAGACGGTGTGGAACTCGGCCTGCTCGTCGGTCGCACCCAGCTCGACAAAGAGGTCGAACGTTTCGTTGACGACCCACTGCGGGCGGGCGTTGGGGCGGTCGATTTTGTTGACCACGACGATCGCCTTGTGACCGGCCTGCAGCGCTTTGCGCAGCACGAAGCGGGTCTGGGGCATCGGGCCGTCGACCGCGTCGACCAGCAACAACACGCCGTCGACCATGTTCATCACACGCTCGACTTCACCACCGAAGTCGGCGTGACCCGGGGTGTCGACGATGTTGATCTTGTTGCCCTTGTAGGTCACGGCGGTGTTTTTCGCCATGATGGTGATGCCGCGCTCGCGCTCGAGATCGTTCGAGTCCATCACGCGCTCGGCCATCTGCTGGTTGTCACGGAAAATCCGCGACTGGCGCAACAACCCGTCGACCAGTGTCGTTTTGCCGTGGTCGACGTGCGCGATAATCGCGACATTCCGGAGTTCTGTTCGTTTCATGCGTGCTCCCACACAACATACAAACGCCGCGACCGCCTGGTCGTGGCGCGACAATGCTCACTAACTTGCTTCAGTGTACCACACGTCGTCAGTTCTGGTGCAGCACGACCGTTGCGTTACGAACAGAAGAAAAAAGAACAATCAGAGAAAGAAAACAGTCGCACTCATAGATGGGTGTGGATATGTTGAAAAGCGGTATACGCCGCGACCACGTGCGCTGGGAGTGCCAGGGATGCTGTGGACGTGGGTGCACAGCTCTCCACCGATCCGAAAACGGGTGGGCTCGTCGTCCACGGTCTCTCCCGGTTCTCCCACGGCACTCCCGAGCGTTGTCCACAAAACCGGTGGAAAAGTCGGGGCGCGTGTGGATTTCTCCACTGATTCTCCGCGGTCGATGCACGGTTTTTCCACAGCTCGTGTGGAGAAAACTGGCCGGTCGATGACACACTACACTGTCAAATCACAGCGAACAAATGTGTTACTTCTAGGGTGCTACGTAGAGTGCGTTGGAGTGCAGAACTCTCCACATTCCGATGAGTTATCCACAAAAACACCCCAAGTTATGCACATTGGAGTGTAAATCTATATCAGAATGGGGTGTTTTCGGGGGTGCGAGATTACGCGGAGGGCGGCTTTTTGTCGGGGTCTTCGTCTTCGTCGAGTGAGTTGATGAAGTCGCGGAACATCGACAACCCCTCGTCCGACACGGGAGCGTCGGGAGCGGCAGCAGCGGCGTCCGACGCCTCGGCTGGTTCGCTGTCGCTGGTGGGGTTGGTGCGGAACAACGGCGGTTCTTGCTGTTCGTCGCCGTCGAAGGGCACCGACGCCTGGTCGAAGACATGCGATGCGACATAGATGGGGATGTGCGCGCGCAACGCCACCGCGATTGCATCGCTGGTCCGGGCATCGAGGACGAGGGTCTTGTGCGCGGTGCGGACGTGGATCTGCGCGTAGAACGTCGTCTCTTGGATATCGTTGATGAGCACGTGTTCGAGTTCGCCGTCGAGTTCGGCGAACACCGTGCGCAGCAGGTCGTGTGTCATCGGGCGGGTGGGAGTCAGATTCTGCAAGACGAACGAAATCGCGTCGGCCTCGAATTGCCCAATCCAGATGGGCAAATAGCGGCGTGACTCGGTTTCGCGCAGCACAACGACGCGGTTTTGGGTCAGCAGGCTGACGCGCACACTATCGACAGTTACTTGGATCATCAGGTGCTCCGGTCGTGTCAGCGCGACGAGGCGCGCGCGCGGCGGGATGTGTCGCTACAAGGCAGTGGAGTCGAGGATTCCTTTGACACCCACTATCATGCGTCGTATGATTGCATACACACGCTGGTTGCTCATTCTTTCGTGAACACCCTGATGATTATACCGCAGCCACCGGCTTCCACTGTCCTCACAAAAATCCAACAGTTGCGCCAACGCGAGGTCGCCGCCCGCTATCGGGTCTGGACGATCCTCGACGCATTACCCCTCCGCCAGCCCACCAAAGACTGGCTGGCACCGCGCATCCTGCGCGAGACGTCGATCGCACAGCAACGCGCTGCGCGCTCTGCTCGGGCGGTCTTCCAAGGGCGGCCCGACCCCGGCAGCTACGGCATCACCACGTCGCGGCTGCGCACCACACCATTGATGGTCGATGCCTTCATCGAGCCACGTATCGCTGCCCACGTCACGATTATGGTGCTCATCGCCGGTATCGTCGTCTTTGGCCCGACCTTGGTGAAGAAAAGCGGCCTCCAATACGGCAGCGGGTTTTCGCGTTCGGCCAGCAGCGCCGAAATGACGCTGCCCATCGACGCGCCGTTGCCCCAGGTGAGCAGCGACTCGGAGCTGACGGTGCCCCACATGGTCACACCGCTCCCCAACGCGCTGCCACCGTTCTTGTTCTATCACCGCATCCGCAGCAACGACACGCTAGGCACCATCGCAGCCGAGTACCAGATGAGCCCGCAGGTCCTCTTCTGGGCCAACGGTCTGCAAAACGGCCGCGTCTTTATCGTGGGCAGCACGATGCGTATCCCGCGGATGGCCGGCGTCTCGCACACCATCGCCGAAGGCGACACGGTGCAGAGCATCGCCGCCCAGTACGACGCGAGCGCCGATGCAATCACATTGTTCCGGGCGAACCGGGTCAGCAGCGACGACGATCTCGTCGTCGGTCGCGAAGTCTTTATCCCGTTTGCGGTGCCGCCCTACCCCGACGCGACCATCAACAAATACGGCAGCGTCGAGGGTGTGGCAGCCATGCAGGCTATCGAGACGGTGACCGTGCTGGAAGACGAAACCAACCTGCGCGGCGGCCCAGGGCGTGCCTACGACAAAATCGGCACCCTGGCACTGGGCCAGCGCCTCATCCCCATCGGGCGCTACGGCAGCTGGATCAAGCTCGAATACGCGCCGGGTGAACTGGGCTGGGTCAAAGGATCGCTGTTGGGGATGTCGGACGGGCTCATCGAAGGCCTGCCCTCGATCAACAACGTGCCTTACCCGCCGCCGCGCTGGGTCTGGCCCACGACGGGCCAGCTGACGTCGCCGTTCGGGTGGCGCAGTGCGCCGTTCTATTCGTTCCACAACGGCATCGACTTCGCCAACAAAGCCGGTACCGCCATCTATGCAGCGCGCTACGGCAGGGTATTCGAGGGTGGGTGGTGCAGCGGCTTCGGCTGGTGCGTCAAAATCGACCACGGTAACGGCGTCCAGTCGATCTACGGGCATATGTTGAAAAAACCGCCGGTCCGGCCGGGCGACGTCGTCGACATGGGCGACTTCATCGGTCTGATGGGCAGCAGTTACGACGCCGCTGGCGGCGGGTACTCGACCGGGGTCCACCTCCATTTCACCGTCAAAGTGGGCGGCAAGGCAGTCGACCCGATGAAATATCTCCCGTGATCACGGGGGCGCGCCGCTGGCGAGGAGGAGTGTGACGACGACACCGGTCAGCCAGGGGCGCCAGATCGCCACGGCCGCGTTGTTCATCGCGGTGGGCAATATCACCAGCCGACTCATCGGCGTGGTGCGCGAAGCCGTCTTTGCCGCGGTGTATGGGCGCGGAGTCGAGCTGGCGGCGTTCACCGCGGCGGCGACGATCCCGACGCTGGTCTACGATTTATTGCTCAGCGGCGCCATGAGTGCCGCACTGGTGCCGGTGCTGAGCCGTGTCGCCCACCAACCCGCCCAGCGCGATCGCCTCGTCTCGCAGGTGTTGAGCCTGTTGGTGGTCGTGGCGACGGGGCTCGTGCTGCCGATATTCTGGCTGGCGCCGCAGGTGGTGGCCTGGGTGGCCGGCGGGTTCGACGAACCAGCCCAGGCGCTGACGACGACGATGGTGCGCTGGATGGTCTTTGCGGTGCCCTGCATGGTCGTCGCCGGTGTCATGACGGCGGTCTTGCAGGCCCAGCAGCGCTTCGTGTTGCCGGCCTTCGTGACCAGTGTCTTCAACATCGGGTTGATCGTGGGCGCGGTCGTGCTGACGCCGTGGCTGGGGCCGGTGGCGTTGGCGGGGGGCATGTTGCTCGGTGCCCTCGCCCAGGTCGGCTTGCAGTGGTATGGCTTGCGTGGGGTCGCGCTGCGCTGGAACCACGAGTGGCGCGACCCCGCGTTGCGCGAGATGCTGCGTCTCTACGCGCCGGTGGCGGTGGGGATGGGCTTTTCGGCGCTGGGCACGATGATCGATCGCCGTCTGGGGAGCGAATACGGCGCGCAGGTGTTGCCCACGATGCGCTACGCCACGACGCTGATACAGTTCCCATTGGGGTTGGTCGCCGCCGCGGTGTCGACGGCGATCTTGCCCACGTTGGCGCGTCTGACCGACAGCAGCGCCATCGAGCAGTTTCGCACCACGGTGGCCCAGGCGTTGACGGTGGTGGTGGCGCTCATCGTGCCGGCGGCGGTGGTGCTCTGGCTGGTGCGGGTGCCCTTGACCGCGTTGATTCTGCAGCGCAACGCCTTCGTCGCCGCCGACACGCAGGCCGTCGCCGACACACTGCTGTGGTACATCCCCGGGTTGCCCGCAGCCGCCATCGATCAGATTTTGTTGTTTGCCTGCTATGCACGCGGGCGGACACTGGCCCCTAACCTCATCCAGGGGGCGGCCATCGGCGGCTACGTGGTGGGGGTGCTGGTCGGGTTGCCGTTTTTCGGGCAGAGTGCCCAGACGTTGGCCTTTGCCAACTCCGTCCAGTGGATCACGCACATGCTGTTGATGGTCGTGCTGGCCCATCGATTGTTTGACCTGCGCCGGCTCGGGCTGCCCCTCGTCGCCGCACAGTGCGCCATGGCCGGCGCGGTGTGTGCGGTGGTCGTGCGCGCCGCAGCGACCGCCGCGGGGAGCAGCAGTTGGCCCGTCGTCGTGCAGCTCATCGTGCTCAGTGGCGTGGCCGTGGTGGGCTACGCCGTGCTGGCCTGGCTCTTTCGCATCACACCCGTGTTGGCCGCCTATCGCCTGGTTTACGATAAAGTCCGTGCCCGTCTCGTCCGCCGGTAGTGGTCTGGTCGTTCATGGGAAAAATGACCCGCAGCCGGCGCAGATGCGCCGGTTTTTCTGTGAATAAAAACACGTAGCATAATCCGAATGAAACCGTTTTCGACGAAAAAGAATGCAGAATCACCGCACCCGCGGAAACACACGCAGTCCCTCAGATCATGGCCCCAGCCGGTGCGCAAGCGCCGGTTTTCTCTAGAGGAAACGCACAAAAATGCACCGACGCAGACGCGCCGGTGCGGGGTAACGCGGGGGTTATTGGGCAGCGAGGAACTGGCCCAGCGAATCGAAGTAGCTGCCCATGCCGGCTTTGGCGAGGGGGATCTGTTCGGCGGGCAAGTCGCCGTATTGGGCGAAGCGGACCCAGGCGCCGTCGGGTTTGTGGGCGAAGTCGACGACGACGCGGTGGGCCGGGGTCGTCATGTCTTTGACGGCGAATGCTTCGGCCGACTCGGTGTAGTGCATGCTGTGGACGATCTGCGTCTGCGGGGTGACGGTCGCGTAGGTGCCGTAGAAATAGACGGTCACGTTGTACTGGGGCACGTGGATGCCCACCGACCAGATCGCTCCGACGGCTGCGTCGCCGGTGACCGAACCGGGTACGCAGCGGTGATCGACGCCGTGGTACCAGGCTTCGAGGGCCGTGCCGTTGGTCCAGGCGTGCCAGAGGCGGTCCATGCTGACGGGGTAGGTGCGTTCGACGCTGTAGGCTGGTTCCATGGGGTGTTCCTTGTCGATATGGCGAAAATCAGACGCCGAGCTCTGCCCGGGCTTTGGCGAAGGTGTCGCGGAGTTGTGGGTAGCCGAGGAGGGCGGCGACTTCGCCGGTGGTTTCCCACTGGAAGGCGCTGATGCCTTCTTCGGTCTGGAGGACGACGCGGTCGCTGGTCGTTTCGAGCAGGTACCAGTCGACCTGTTTGGTAAAGGTCTGGCCTTTTTTGGTGACCGAGTAGACGATGGTGTCGATGTGGGCACCGAGGTGGCCCACCACACCGGTCTCTTCGGCGACCTCACGGCAGGCGGCGGTGGCGCTGCTCTCGCCGTGTTCGAGGTGGCCTTTGGGGAAGGTCCAGTGGCCGTAGGCGTCGCTGATAAGCAGGAAGCGCAGCCCTTCGGGGGTGTGGCGGTAGACGATACAGCCGGCGGCGTGGCGGGTCGACATGGGGTTATTTTCCTACGACGAGGCTCTGCAGCCAGGCTTCGAGTTGGAGCGACAGTTCAGACAGGGTCGATTGGCGGGTCCACTCGCCGATGGTGGCCATCTGGCCGGTCGCCAGCAGCACGCCCATGAACACCAGCAAGGCCCCGCTGGCCATGCTGGTGGTGTGCAGCATGAGTTCTTTGCCACCGATGGTGACGAAGAATGCTTTGCCCTTGATGAACTGCCAGAAGCGCGAGCCGGTGCCCAGGCGCGAAAAGAAGGTCGAAATGACGATCAACGGCGTCCCCAAGCCCAGTGCATAGACGAAAGCCAGCAGCGCGCCTTGGTAGACGGCGATGCCCTGTGTCGCCAGCATCGTCAGCAGTGCCCCCAGAATCGGGCCGACACAGGCCGACCAACCCAAGGCGAAGGTGGCGCCGTAGAGGTACGAGCCGAGCACGCTGCCCACCGGGCGCTCGAGGATCTGCATGCCGCTGAAGCCGATGCCGAAGAAACTCATCACGCCGAAGACGACGATGAGCACGCCGCCCAGCGACGTCAACACGGACAGATAGCTGAACAGGAAGCGGCTCAGCGCGGTGGCACTGGCACCCAGGAGCACGATCGACGTCGCGAGACCGAGGAAGAAGGCGATCGACATCACCGTCACGCGTTCGCGTTTCGCCTGGAAGGTGAACGCGAAGTATGCCGGCAAGATGGGCAGAGTACAGGGCGACAGGAAGCTGAACATGCCCGCCAAAAACGTGACGGGGATGAACAAGCCGATGCCGTTTTGGGTTGCTGCAACGAACGAATCGGTCTTGGCGGTGATGACGACGAATAAGAGGGCGATTGCGACGGCGGCGGCGATGCCGACCCCGACGAGCCGGAGTGAGCGGCTGTTCATGACGAAACTCCTGCGTGGGAAGCGATGCGTCCGGCGACGGCGCGGCCGTGGGCGAGCGCGAGTTGGATGCGCCCCTGACCGGTGTGGGCATCCCCTGCAAAGTATAGCCCATGCGTCGCTTCGTATGCCTGCACGACGCCGGCATCGGCCCGGCCGTCGGGCAGCGCAGCCGGCCAGGAGTGGGTGTCGCACCAGAGGGGGGTAGCCAGCGTATGTCCGGTCAGCGCGCGGATCCAGCCGTCGACGACGGGGGCAAGGGCAGCCGGTGCGGTGTCGCGGTAGTTGCGGGTCGCGGCGGGGGCGAGTTGGGCGGTGAAGAGGGTATGACCGGCGGGGACGCGGCTGGCGGCTTTGGCGTGTTCGACGGCCAACCACGAAATCGGGTGGCCGCGGTCGGTGTTGACCAGGGCATACCAATCGGGGTCGTAGACCCCGGCGTGGAGCAGCGACACGCTCAGGCAGGGGCGGTAGACGGCGGGTGCAAACGCGGCGACGAGGGATTTCTTTACGATTTCATCAATGATACTGGCGCGTACCATGGCGCTGGTCTGCGGCCCGGGGGCGGTGAAGAGCACCGCGTCGGCGTGGCAGAGGTTGCTGCCGTCGGCAGCCACGACCGCGTAGCCGCCGCTGGGGAGGGCACGGACGTGGCCGACGGTGGTCTGTAACGAAAGAGTCACGCCGGCCGGCAGTAGCAGATCGGCCAGGGTGGCGATGCCGGCGGAGTAGGTGTACTTGGGCAGGGTGTTTTGGGTCGAATCGCCGGTGCTGATGCGGTTTTCGCGGTCGAACGCGTGCACGGGTTTGGCGATATCGACGAGTGCGCTGCTGGGGAGCGTCTGGGTGAACCAGGTGTTTTGGGCGTCGTCGACGGGGCGGAAAAACTGCGCGCCGTGGTCGAAGACAGCACCGTCGCGGGAGCGTGTGGCGACTCTGCCGCCGATCGCAGTGTTCGATTCGTACATGTGGATGTCGATGTGAGGCGCGATGGTGGTTAAATGATGGGCAGCGGCGAGCCCGCTGATCCCTGCTCCTACTACAACAAGTCGCATATCACCTCTTGCGCATTCGCGCCGAACACACTACAATGTCTGACAAGGTCTTCACCTTTCTCCAGACTCGGGAAAGTCAATACTGCAATCGTGGGTATTCTATCCTCGATTGATGAACGTGGAGTTTGCGTATGGCGCCTTTGTTAGAGGTCCGCAATCTAGAGACGCAGTTCAAGACGCAGGACGGCGTTGTCAAAGCTGTGAACAACGTTTCTTTCTACGTGAATCGTAGCGAGACGCTGGGCATCGTGGGCGAATCCGGTTCTGGGAAGAGTGTGACGTCGTTGTCGGTGATGCGACTGATCCCCAATCCGCCTGGGCGGATTTCGGGCGGCGAAATCATCTTCGACGGGCAAGACCTGCTGAAGTTGAGCGAAGAGAAAATGCGCGAGCTGCGGGGCAACCGTATCGCCATGATCTTCCAAGACCCGATGACCTCGCTGAACCCGGTGCTCAACATCGGCCAGCAGATCACCGAATCGTTGATTTTGCACCTCAAGTTGAACGCCCGCGAAGCACGCGACCGGGCGATTGAGCTGCTGAACATGGTCGGTATCCCGGGCGCAGCCAAGCGTATCGACGAATACCCGCACCAATTCTCGGGCGGCATGCGCCAGCGCGTGATGATCGCGATGGCCTTGGCCTGTAACCCCGAATTGCTGATCGCCGACGAGCCGACGACGGCCTTGGATGTGACCATCCAGGCGCAGATCCTCGAGCTCATCAAGCGCCTCCAAGCCGAGCTGGGCATGGCGGTCATCATCATCACCCACGACTTGGGTGTGGTCGCCGGTATGGCCGACCGCGTGATGGTGATGTACGCCGGTCGCGTCGTCGAAGAGGGCACGACCCACGATATCTTCAACAACCCACGGATGCCGTATAGCATCGGGCTGCTCAAGTCGATTCCGCGTCTCGACGACGCGCACGATCGCCGCCTAGAGCCGATCCGGGGCATGCCACCCGACTTAATCACGTTGGGCGCTGTGTGTGCCTTCGGCGCACGCTGTGACTTCTTCAAAGCCGGTACCTGTGATCAGCAAGTGCCGCCGCTGCGGAGCGTCGGTGCCAACCACAACGCCGCGTGTTTGTTCGATATCACCAGTGAGACGCCGACGACGACCACCGCCGCTTCCTGAGCAACGTAGCCCAACGGCACGGAGAGTACTGCATGACACATCACGTAATCACAGAGACTTTGATCGAGGTCAAAGATCTGAAGATGCACTTCCCGGTCACCAAGGGCATCGTGTTGCGACGCAAAGTCGGCGATGTCAAGGCGGTCGACGGGCTGACGTTTTCGATCCGCAAGGGCGAGACGCTCGGGTTGGTGGGTGAGTCGGGCTGCGGCAAGTCGACCACGGGTCGCGCGCTGATCCAGCTCTACAAGCCGACCACCGGTGAGGTTTTGTTCAAGGGCACCGACCTGACCAAGCTCGGGCCAGAGCAGATGCGCCAGATGCGCCGCAAGGTGCAGATGATCTTCCAAGACCCGTACGCGTCGCTCAACCCGCGTATGACGGTGGGCGACATCATCGCCGAGCCGATCATGGTGCACAACCTGCGCCAGGGCAAAGAAGCAGTGCGCGCCCGCGTGCAGGAGCTGCTCAAGATCGTCGGTCTGAACCCGTACTTCATCAACCGCTACCCGCACGAGTTCTCGGGTGGTCAGCGCCAACGCATCGGTATCGCCCGCGCATTGGCCGTCGAGCCGGAGTTTGTGGTCTGTGACGAGCCGGTGTCGGCACTCGACGTGTCGATCCAGGCCCAGATCCTCAACCTGCTCGAAGACCTCCAGCAAGAGCTGGGTCTGACCTACCTGTTCATCGCGCACGGGTTGGCAGCCGTCAAGCACATCAGCGACCGCGTGGCCGTGATGTACTTGGGCAAGATCGTCGAAATCGCCGAGGGCCCGGCGCTCTACCACGCCCCGACGCACCCCTACACCCAGGCGTTGTTGTCGGCAGTGCCCATCCCCGACCCCGACATGGAGCGCAGCCGCGCCCGTATCATCCTCACGGGTGACGTGCCCAGCCCGCTCAACCCGCCGTCGGGTTGCCGCTTCCACACCCGCTGCCCGATTGCAACGGATCTGTGCAAGCAGTCGGAGCCCGAGCTCAAGGACATCGGCGGCGGCCACATGGTGTCGTGCCATCGCTCCCACGAGTCTATTGCGCTGATGGCCACCGACAAATAGTTGTCCGTTTTCGGACCGGAACCGCACCCGCGGTTCCGGTTTTTTTGTGGGCGCCGCCGTGCAGGGCACCGTGGTCGCAGCTGCCCCCTTTTCTGTCGAAAAAAGAAAACACCCCCCCGACGGTACGGGTATGCGTGACGGTATAATAAAAGGGTATACAAAAGGAACCACTCGATGGACGTACTACAAGCACTGCGCGCGGTCGCAGGGGTCGCTGGTGCCCGCCTGCGGGACGACGGCACGGGGGTCATCGTCGCCTGTCGCAAAGACACCGACCGCCACGCATTGCGCGCAATCTGCGACGACAATAATCTCGCCCTCGAGCTCGAAGCAATCGAAGCCGAGCTCTCGCCCGAAGAAGCCGAAATCGCCGATTTGCCGCGGATGATTCGCTATACCGCGATTTGTCTGGTGGCCACCCTGCTGGGGTATGGCGCCCAGGCCTGGTTCGGCATCGACCAACCGCTCTACTGGTGGCCGTTTTTCATCGTGGCCATGGTCTTCGGCGGCTGGGACAGTGCCATCGAGTCGTACCACTCGTTGATGAAATTCGAATTCAACATCGACGCGCTGATGTTCATCGGCGCGCTGGGTGCCACCGCCATCGGCCAACCAGCCGAGGGTGCGTTGTTGATGTTTTTGTTCAGTCTGGCCGGCACGCTCGAGACCTATGCGATGGGGCGCACGCACGCGTCGATCCGCACGCTCATCGCCATGACACCCCGGGTCGCCGAGGTGGTGAGTGCCAGCGGGTCACGCACGATATCGGTCGAGGCGCTCGAAATCGGCGACGTGGTGTTTGTGCGCCCCGGCGCACAGATCCCCGCCGACGGGTTGGTGACCGAGGGGACGTCGTCGGTCAACGAAGCGTCGATCACCGGCGAATCGGTACCCGTCGACAAAAAACCCGGTGCCAAAGCCTTTGCGGGCACAATCAACGGCGAAGGCGCACTGCACATCGAAGTCACCACTACCGCTGCCCAGTCGACCTTGGCGCGCATCGTGCAGGTGGTGCGCGAGGCGCGCGAACAAAAAGCCCAGAGCCAAGATTTCACCGATCGCATCATCGGCAATTACTATGCGAAAGCCGTGGCGATTGTCTCGTTGTTGGCGATCGTCATCGGGCGGCTGGTGGTGAACGAGCCCTGGGGCGATACGATCTACCGCGCCATGACGCTGTTGGTGGTGATGTCGCCGTGTGCGCTGGTGATTTCGATCCCGGCGTCGTTGTTGTCGGCGCTGGCGCATTCGGCGCGGACGGGTGTGTTGTTCAAGGGTGGGAAGCAGCTCGAATCCGCGGCGACGATCAAGGTGGTCGCCTTCGATAAGACGGGGACATTGACGACCGGGAAACCGCGGGTCGTCTCGGTCATCCCCGTCGGTGGCCCCGGCCGCATCACACTCCAGCTGCCGGAGCAGCCACAGATCAGCCACGACGACGTGCTTGGCCCAATGACCGCTGACCAGATTCGATTGTTGGTGGCGGCGGCGGCGATCGAGCACGCCTCGGAGCACCCGTTGGCGCGGGCGGTGGTGGCGGGTGCCCAGGAACGCGGGCTGACGATACCCAACGCCACGGACTTCAAAGCAGTGGTGGCCGCGGGGGCGACGGCGACGGTCAACGGGCAACGCCTGCGGGTGGGCAAGCCGATGCTGTTCACGCGGGTGACGCCCGATGTCCATATCGAAATCGACGCACAACAGCGCATGGGCAACACCACCATCGCTGTCGGCTCCGAAGACGATATCTGGGGGTTGATCGGCATCGCCGATACCGTGCGCCCCGAAGCAAAAGACGCATTGCAGGCGTTGCACACGGCCGGCTACCGGGTTGCACTGTTGACCGGTGACAACCAGCACGTCGCCAACGCACTGGCCAAAGACTTGGGGCTGGACGACGTGCGGGCGGAGCTGCTGCCCCAAGACAAGGTCGAAGCGATCAAGGATCTGCAGCGCAAATACGGCCCGGTCGCCATGATCGGCGACGGTATCAACGACGCCCCGGCCTTGGCGACGGCCAACCTGGGGGTGGCGATGGGGACCGCTGGGTCAGATGTCGCCCACGAGAGTGCCGATGTCGTGTTGATGCGCGACGACCTGAGCCGGTTGACGGGCGCGTTGTTGCTCTCGAAGAAAGCGCGCACGGTTATCTGGCAGAATCTGATTTTCGCGTTCTCGGTGATCGCGGTGTTGGTGTTTTCGACGTTGGTGTTGAAAACCCTGCTGCCGTCGTTTGACATGACCATGACCTATGGGGTAATCGGCCACGAGGGGAGTACCCTGCTGGTGGTGGCCAACGGGTTGCGTTTGTTGTTACCTGCACGGGCATAGTGCCGTGCGACGAGGGAGAAGCCGATGACCATCAAAGCAGACCGCTGGATCCGCCGTATGGCCGAAGAGCAGCGCATGATCGAGCCATTTGTCGACAAACAGCAGCGCGGCGGCGTGATTTCGTACGGCTTGTCGTCGTACGGGTACGACATGCGCGTGTCGGACGAGTTCAAGATCTTTTCGACTAGCCCGTACAACACCGTCGTCGACCCGAAGAATATCGACGAGCGCATTTTCCAGCACTTCAAAGGCGATGTCTGCATCATTCCGCCCAATAGTTATGCGCTGTGTCACTCGCTCGAATACTTCCGGCTGCCGGCCGACGTGTTGGTGTTGGTCATCGGCAAATCGACCTATGCGCGGGCGGGGATCATCGTCAACGTGACCCCGGGCGAGCCGGGTTGGGAAGGGCAGTGGACGATCGAAATCAGCAATTCGACGCCGCTGCCGGCCAAGATCTACGCCAACGAAGGTATCGCCCAGTGCTTGTTCTTCCAGAGCGACGAAATCGCCGAGACGTCGTACAAGGACAAATCGGGCAAATATATGGGCCAGCGCGGCATCGTACTGCCTCGCGTCGAGGGCCTCAAGCGTCCGTAGTCTCGGCTCTGTTGTACGGAAAATGAGATTCGCTTATAATGCTCATGTGCATGCGACACGCAGGCATACTCGGTGCGCAATGAAGGCTGTGAGTCATGAGTGAATTAGGCGATCGCCTCCGCGCGGCGCGTGAATCTCAAGGGATAAGCCTGGCGCAGGCAGCGGCAGAGACGCGTATCCTCCAGCGTTATTTGGTGGCGCTGGAAGAGGGCGATTACAAATATCTGCCCGGCGATGTCTACGCCCGTGGGTTCATCCGCAATTATGCGTTGTACCTGAAAATCCCCGTCGAAGAGCTGATCCAACTCTACCGCTACGAACGTGGGCGGACAGAGCCGATCGTGATCCGACCGGCTGTGGTCGCGCCGCGCATCCGTGGTGCGATGCTCCCCAACTTTTTCGGGATGTTTTTTGTGATGCTGTGCATCGTCGGCTTCATCTGGCTGATTCTGCGCGTCACCGAATTCATGAATCTGGGCACATCGCCCATCGAGGGGATCAGCGAAGCAGCCACTCCGACCATCGCGGTGGTGGCGCCCACGGCCATGCCCGAGCCTACTGCGGTACCCGCAGCGGCGACGGCAGTGCCGGTCAACGCGGGCCCGACCGAGACTCCGGCGGCTGCGACGGCGACGCCCGAGGCCCCGATCGTGATGATCGTCAAGGTCGACGCCGGCAAGAACCCCGGTTCGTGGTTGAACGTCAAAATCGACAACAAGTCGGTGTTCCAGAAGGTGCTGAAGCCCGGCGAGTCGTTGCGCTACACCGCGCAGCGCAGCGTCTGGATCCGCGCCGGCAACGCGTATGTGGTAACCGTCGATATCAACGGCGTCGAACAGCGCCTGAGCAATACCCCGGGTGACGTGGTGTCATTTAGTTGGCCACCGCCCTAAGCAACACTGGGTAGGTCGTGAACACGGATGTGCCGACGCGGGGGTACGACTCCCGCGTCGGTGTGTGAAACGAGACGCAGCGGAGGAGGCAGCACATGGCAGGCGAGAGTAGTTTTGATATTGTGTCGGAGTTCGACCAGCAAGAGATGGTCAACACGGTCGATCAGACCAAGCGCGAGGTTCAGACGCGCTACGATCTGAAAGACAGCAAGACCGACATCGAGTTGAGCGAGAAGGAATTGGTCATCACGACCGAGTCCGAGATGCACATGACCGCGATCCGCGATATTTTGCTCAGCAAAGCACTGCGGCGCAATTTGTCCATCAAGGTGTTCAAGTTCGGCGACGTCCAAGACGTGGCCGGAGGGCGCGTCAAGCAGGTCATCACGTTGCAAAAGGGTTTGGCCGACGACGTCGCCAAGAAGCTGCAGCGATTCCTCAAAGACAAGTTCCCCAAGGTCCAGGGGCGGATTCAGGGCGACGCGATCCGGGTAGGCAGCAAGAGCCGCGACGATTTGCAGCTCGTCATCGCCGCGCTCAAAGCGGCGGCCGACGACTTCCCGGTGGCGCTGCAGTTCACGAATTATCGGTAGGGATGGGCTAGGTGCAGCGGCACCCGAGGCAGAGATTCCATGAAGATACACATGATTACGCTGGGCTGCCCGAAAAACTCGGTCGACAGCGAAGGGATGACGGGCATTCTGATGGCGCAGGGGCACACGACAGTGGCCGAAGCCGCTGCCGCCGATGTCGTCATCGTCAACACCTGCTCGTTTATCGCCTCGGCGCGTGACGAAACGGTCGCGGTCTTGG
>JBJOJU010000065.1:0-2543 GCA_046046485.1 Chloroflexota bacterium
CACCCCACCCACGCAGGGGAACTGAGCCGGCGAGTTGGTAGCCGATGTTGCCCGCGGTGTCGGCATAGACGAAGTTTTGCGGTGGCACATCCCAGGCGCGCAGTGCGTGGCGGAACGACGCCCAGTCGGTGGCACGATTGATGCCGAAGAGCGCGTCGAGCAGAGTGCTGGTGTCGTGGGCGCTCCAGCGTAACGATAGGGTCTCGGGGAGCGGCGCCGGTTTTCCGTTGCTGGCGGTCGCGCCTGGAACCAACGGGGTGATGACCGGGCCATGGCGTGTCGTGCGGATCGGTTCGATGACTGGTGCGCCGCCCTTGACGTTGATGGTCTCGTAGCGTAATGCAGCTTGGTGCCATTCGCCGTCGACTTCGTAGCGCAGGCCGGCCGGATCAGTGGGGTCGAAGCGTTCGACAAATACATCCTGGGTGTCGATCATCCCATTGGTGATGCCCCAACTGATGTGCTGGTTGTGTCCGATGACAACCCCCGGCACCCCGGCGAATGTCGCGCCGGCGACCTGATACTCGGGTGCGTGCAGATGCGCTTCATACCAGATCGAAGGCAATTGGATGGCCAAGTGGGGGTCATTCGCCAACAGCGGTTTGCCGCTCGTCGTCCGACTGCCGGCGACCACCCAATTGTTGCTGCCATTGACATCACTGTCGCCGAGGAAGGGGTTGGCTGCATCGGCAAGCCCGAGTGCTGCAGCGCCGCTGTCCTCGCGATACTGCATTCCCGCCGGGACGACCAGCGGGAGATCAGGCATCAGCCGGCTTTCGAGGTCAGCGGTGCGTTTCTTGCCGATGGCGGCGACGAGGCGACCGCGCAAGATCTCTTGGGTCCAGTTGCCCGACAGGCTCAGCGCCATGATTTTGCCCCAGACGAGCACGTCGGCCACCGTCCACGCAGCGGGGGTGTAGCGCAAGAACAAAAACTCCGGCGGGAGCTTTTGCCTGTGCGTCTGGATATAGGCATTGACTCCGGCGATGTATGCCTGCACGAATGCGAGCGATTCGCCCTGCAGCTGGGCTGCATCGGCGTGGGCGGCACGCCCGAGCCCCAGAATACGCATGAACCGGTCGGTTTCGACCGCGCGACGCCCGATACGTTCCGACAGCATGCCGTGACCCAGCAGGCGTTGCGACTCCATCTGCCACAAACGGTCTTGGGCGTGGACAAAGCCTTGGGCCATCAGGACGTCGTGGGTCGTCGTCGCGTAGATATGCGGAACGCCCCAGCGGTCGCGCAGGATTTCGACGGGGGCGTCGAGGCCGTCCAGCGTCAGTGTGCCCCGTGTCTGGGGCAACGATTTGCGCAGCGTCGCGATCGCCGCGATCCCCAGGGCACCGACGACAGCCCCGAATATCCCCAATGTGCGTTTGGTTTTCATACCTGCTCCTCTCGCCCGGTCGATTGCTCCATCAGAAAGCGGTCGATACGTGCGGTCATATCACACAACATCAACGCAGTAGCACCCCAGATTCGGTGATCACGGTAGGGGAAATACGGAACACGGACGATATCGTCTTGGACCCGCCGTTCTTCGATATGCAGGGCACTCGGCCGTCGCAGTCGCTCCAACGGCAGATGAAAGACCTCTTCGACCTCGGCAGGATTTGGGGTGTAGCTCGCCGGGGCATCGAGCCAGGCGACGACCGGGGTCACCAGGTGGTTGCTGCGCGGGACATACACGGTGTGCAGTGTGCCGATGATCCGAATATCCTCGGCAGCGATGCCGATTTCTTCGTGGGCTTCGCGGAGTGCACAGGCATAGACATCTGCGTCACTGTCGTCGACGCGGCCGCCGGGGAAGGCGATTTCGCCGCTGTGTTGGCGTAACGTGCCGGCACGGCGCGTGACGACGAGGTCGATGTCGTCGACCGTGGGGCGACACAAGACCAACACCGCCGCATGCCGCGGGGTCACGCCGGGCGGCGGTGCATTCACGCGCAGCGGCAGACCGTCGACGCTGTGGATCATCGGCAGCTCCGTCTGCACGACTCCATAATCGTGGGTCGCGATCGCGCTGACGACGCCGAACCACCGCGGGTTCTGGGCAAATGGTCGGTCAGGGTGTGTCACACGACACCTGCTGGATGTGCCGGCCCGTCTGGCGGGCAATGACCTGGATCTGGTGTGTCCCCGATGCTTCGTGCCCCATCACCAGCGGGATCGCATAGCCGCCCGATTCGTCGCTGATGCCGCCGCCGACGATGCGCTGATCGAAGCGCAGCAACAGCATCGTCAGTGGTTTGGTACTGCCGCGCACCATGACGGTCGTGTCCACCGGGCAGACGAAGGGGAATGCCGGGTCTGCGCCTGCACTGCTCAGGTTGAGCGTGGTGGTCATAGCCACCAGCGGCCCATCAGTGGGCTGCGGTGCTGCGATCGTCGGTTCGGGCATGGGGGTGTCGGTGGGCAACGGGGTGCTCTCGACGGGGACGTCGGTCGGGTAGACGACTGTCGTCTCGGTCGCGGTGGGGTAAGGGGTCGGGGTCTCGGTTGGGGGGGTATCGTCGGGGTTTTCCGGCACAGTCATCTCG
>JBJOJU010000077.1:0-2631 GCA_046046485.1 Chloroflexota bacterium
AATGGGCCACTGGTTGTTGCGGATACGCTCCCAGGCGGCGATCAACGTGGGCATCGATGCGGTCAAGCGGACCGACTTGCGAACGTTTGCTTCGAGCGAATTATCCTGATCTTCGGGGTCATAGGGCGACAGCGCCGACACCGCGGTGCGCAAGACTTCCATCGGGGGAGTCTTTTTGGGCATCGACATCATCAACGAAAGCACTTCGTAGGGGATCTGGCGATCGTTGACGAATTTCTGTGTGTACGTTGCGAGCTGGTCTTTGGTCGGGAGTGAGCCGTACCAGAGGAGTGAAGCGGTTTCTTCGAACGTCGAGTGCTGGGCGAGGTCGTTGATATCGATGCCTCGATAAAAGAGTCGACCGTTGAGCCCATCGATGTGGCTAATGGCGGTCGATGCTGCGATCACGCCTTCGAGACCGGTATTCATCCGAACACTCCTTTTCCGCAGCTGCGATGCTGTATTTGTCGACGCGATGGGCGGAGCGCGCACATCGCCGTGCGTAGGTGCACAGACAATTCTGAGATTGACCCATTATACCCGACGCCGCCGCTCTGTCACAATCTCAGATGTGCGGGCGGAGCGTTTGGATGTAGGCGACGAGCTTTTCGGTCCGCTCTGCAGACGGCGTCTGATCAATGATGTTGATGAGGGCACTGGCGACGATGGCACCGTCGGCACAGGCAGCGACACTTTTCACATGTGCCGGTGTGCTGATACCGAAGCCGACCACCAAGGGCAAGTCGGTGACGCCTCGCGCACGTGCCAAAAAGGCCGGCAGCCCTTCCCAGAGCTCGCTGCGCGCGCCCGTCACCCCAGTCAACGACACACAGTAGACGAATCCGCTGGCAACCGACACAATCTGGCGCATGCGCGCTTCGGGGGTAGTCGGTGCCAAAAACATGATGAAATCGAGTCCGTTCGCCCGGAGCACGTGCTGGAACGGCAGCGCTTCCTCGGGGGGCAAGTCGGGTACGATGACGCCGTCGGCTCCCGCTGCAGCTGCGTCACGGGCAAAACGTTCGAGGCCGTACTGCAGAAACGGATTGTAGTAGCCCATCATCACCAGCGGGACAGTGACGCCCGCGGCGCGCAGCTGACGCACCGAATCGATAGCGAAACCGACGGTGACGCCGTTCTTGAGTGCGGTTTCGGAGGCACGTTGGATGGTCGCGCCGTCGGCGAGCGGGTCCGAAAACGGCACACCGATTTCGAAGAGATCGGCGCCGGCGTCCTGGAGGGCGCGGGCATATGCCGGGAGCGAGTCACGTTCGGGGTAGCCGACCATCAGGTAGGGCATCAATGCACCGCGGCCGTCGGCTTTCAGGCGGGCAAAGGCATCGGCGATTCTGCTCACACGCGACCTCGTCTTATTCAGTGACGGCACGCGCGAGGAGCGCCCGTGCATTCCAGAAGTACTCGATACCCGAACCGATGGTCCACACCATCGCCAAAACACTGGGAACCAGCCACCATTCGGAGAGCCACACGAACCACCACGGTGAACCGGGAATCATGGGCAACGCGGTATAGACCAGGATCCAGATGATCGCCATGACCGTGAAGGTGAGCTTTTGCTTGCCCCACGAACGCGCCGGTATCACCACGCCTTGCGACGCGGCATACGAGCGCAGCCCCGAGACCGCGAACTCGCGCACGATGATGACGAGTGCGTACCAGGTGGGCAAGAGGTCGTTTTCGACCATGGGAATCAAGGCACCGGCCACGAATATTTTGTCAGAAATCGTATCGAGAAAGATGCCGAGGGGCGATACCACACCCAGACGCCGAGCGAGATTACCGTCGACGATGTCGGACATGGCCATGGCGAAGAGCAGCAGAGCTGCATAGATGAGTGACCACCCGTCTCCGAGCAAAATCCAATACACCATCAGCGGCGTCGTCAACACACGAAACAAGCCTAGGAGATTCGGGATTTGGCGCATGGGTACCGCCTTGTGAGGTGAATTATCTGATTATAGCATCTGGATTGATGACGCGGATGGTCGCCACGATGAGGCGGTCACCGCCCAACACGCCGCCGTCTTTTGATTCGACGCCGAGTCGCTTGCCGTCGTCGTCATAGACGCCGATGAGGATGGCATAGTTACCCGGTGCGATGTCAGGGGGCAAGACAATCGCTCGTTCGTCGTGGACCGGGTCGTCGATGATCCACGTTTTCGTCTGCCCAGCATCACCGTACCCGTTCAGCGGTTGCCCGTCGTTCTGCGCATAGGGTGGCTCGTTGCAGCGCTGGCAGAGGTGGACAAACACACGATAATTGCGGGTTGGTTTGGTCACCGCTTGCCAGTAGAACTCGATGGGGACGGTGCCGTTTGCCTGGTAGAAAACCCCCAACGGCTTCGTGGTGATTCCACGGAGTTTGAGTTCGCCGCCAAATACGGCTTCGAGGGGTTTTTCGGGTTGCGGGGCATCGGCAGTGCCGTAGACACTGGGGAAGCTCTGGCAGAGGAGTGCAACGCCGTAGCGGTCGACACCACCGCACGGCCAGGTTTTCTGTGGGTATTGAAACGAAAGACCGACCCAGCCGTACGGGCTGGCGTCGTCGATGGGCGGATCGATGCTCGCGGCGTGGTCGGGTGCAATGACCAGGAGGGCACGGTGCTTCCC
>JBJOJU010000136.1:0-5519 GCA_046046485.1 Chloroflexota bacterium
TTATACGACGAGTACCTGCCCCAGGAGCAGGATGACGCCTGTGCCGTCATCGCCTGGCTGGCCGCCCAACCGTGGTGTACCGGTGCGGTGGGCATGTTCGGTATCTCGTGGGGTGGCTTCAACGCGCTCCAGGTCGCTGCCCACCGCCCGCCTGCGCTCAGAGCCATCATCACGCTGTGTTCGACCGACGATCGCTACGCCGACGACGTGCACTACATGGGCGGCTGTATGCTGTCGGCCGACATGCTCGCCTGGGCATCGGTGATGCTGGCCTTCAACAGCCGCCCACCTGACCCTGCCGTGGTCGGACCACACTGGCGCGAGGAATGGCTCCGACGGATCGAAGAAACCCCGCGCTACAGCGAGATCTGGCTGCAGCACCCCCTGCGCGACGCGTATTGGCGCCAAGGGTCGGTCTGCGAAGATTTCAGCCGGATCGCCTGCCCAGTCTATGCGGTGGGCGGCTGGGCAGATGGCTACACCAACGCGGTCTTCCGCTTGCTCGAAGGCCTCGACGTGCCCCGCAAAGGGCTAGTCGGCCCTTGGGCGCATGCCTACCCCGAGGTCGCACTGCCCGGCCCGGCGGTCGGCTTCCAAGCCGAGGCCATCGATTGGTGGCGCCACTGGTTGTGCGGCGAGGCGAACGGTGTCATGGACGGGCCGGTGCTGCGCAGCTACCTCCAAGACGCTGTGCCGCCGGCGCGCTGGTACGACGAACGCCCGGGGCGCTGGGTCGCCGACCGCCAGTGGCCTAGTGCCAGTGTCACCCACCAGCGCTGGTGGTTTGGGGCGGCCGGGTTGACGGCGACGGCGCAGTCGCCGCTGTCGGTCCAGATTCCCACCGACCTGCGCCACGGCGCCGATGCGGGGATGTGGTGTTCGTACGGCATGCCCGGCGATTATGCCCCCGATCAGCGCGGCGAAGACGGGCGCTCGTGCTGTTTCGACAGCCCGGTCAGCACCGAGACAGTCGATATCCTGGGCTTCCCGCGGCTCTCGCTCACGCTCGCCGCTGACCGCCCCATCGCCCAGGTTACGGTGCGCCTGTGTGACGTGGCGCCCGACGGTTCGTCACTGCTGGTCAGCCGTGGGGTGCACAATCTGACGCACCAGCCCGACCACGCGTCAGTGACGCCGTGCCAGCCCGGTGTCGCGCAGGCAATCACCGTGACGCTCAATGCCTGCGGCCACACGCTGCGACCGGGGCACCGCTGGCGGGTCGCGCTCGCACCCTCGTACTGGCCGCATATCTGGCCGTCGCCCGAGCCGGTGACGTTGACCCTCGAGTGCGCCACCGCAACGCTCGACGTACCCACTCGCTCGCCCCAAGCCGACGATAGCAGCGCAGGCGACTTCGCTGCGCCGGCGGGGATGCTACAGAATGACATAACGATTCTGCGTGCACCGACGCGCCGGCGCTCCGAGCACATCGACCACGTCAGCGGGGAGTGCAGTCTGCACGACGAGAACGACGCCGGGCAGTTTGTGCGCGCCGACGGACTCACCTACGGCCACCACTACGCCGACCGGCAGTACATCACGCCGGGCGACCCGCTGTCGGCGCGCTGTGTCTGCGAACACACCATCACCGTCGGGCGGGGCGATTGGCAGACCCGCATCGAGACCTGGTCGGCATTGTGGTGCGATGCAGCTGCCTTTCATGTCGAAAACCGTATCGTCGCGTCCGAAAACGACGTGGTCGTCAGTGAACAATCTCATACCCAACGTATCGCACGCCATGGAATCTAGCAGCCGAGGTATTGCATGACCAACACATTGCCCACTCGCCCGATCGTGATTACTGCCTGTGTCGTGCACGACATTCGTTTCCCCACCTCGCTGCATCTCGACGGCTCCGATGCGATGAATCGCGACCCGGATTATTCGGCGGCGTATGTCATCCTCGAAACCGACGCCGACAGTGCCGGGCACGGGTTGACCTTCACCATCGGTCGTGGCAACGAGCTCTGTGTCGCCGCAGCCCAGACATTGGGCGAACGATTGGTCGGGCGAACCCTGCAGAGCATCGCAGCTGACCTGGGGGCATTCTGGTACGAAATGGTCGCCGACAGCCAGTTACGCTGGGTCGGCCCCGAAAAGGGGGTCGTCCACCTCGCGGTGGCAGCCGTGGTCAACGCCGTCTGGGATCTCTACGCTAAAGCGCTCCACAAACCGCTCTGGCAGGTATTGGTCGACATGACCCCCGCCGAACTGGTGCGCTGCGTGCCGTTCCGCTACATCACCGACGCCCTCACGCCCGCCGAGGCACTGGCGTTACTCGAAGCGCAGGCCCCTTACAAAGCCCAGCGCGTCGCTCAGATGCGCACCAAAGGCTACCCCGCGTATACGACATCGGCCGGTTGGTTGGGCTATAGCGATGAGAAAGTGCGCGATCTGTGCACTGCGGCGATTGCCGACGGGTTCACCCACATCAAGATGAAGGTGGGTATCAGCCGCGACGCCGATGCCCGCCGGGCGGCACTGATTCGCAGCGTCATCGGGCCAGATAACTTCCTGATGGTCGACGCCAACCAGGTCTGGGATGTGCCCGAAGCCATCGATTGGATGCAGACGCTCGCGCCCTTCCACCCACTCTGGATCGAAGAGCCCACCAGCCCCGATGACGCGTTGGGACATGCCGCGATTGCCCGGGCTGTGGCACCGATCGGGGTGGCGACGGGCGAACACGTGCAAAACCGAATTGTGTTCAAGCAGCTGCTGCAGGCCGACGCGATCAGTTTCTGTCAGATTGATGCCTGTCGGGTGGGTGGGGTCAACGAGGTGCTGGCGATTATCCTGATGGCGGCTAAATACGGGGTCCCGGTCTGCCCGCACGCCGGTGGCGTCGGGTTGTGTGAGTATGTCCAACATTTGTCGTTTTTTGACTACATCGCGGTGACGGGCAGCACCGAGCGCCGCGTCATCGAGTACGTCGACCATCTGCACGAGCATTTCGTCGACCCCTGCGTGGTCCGGAAGGGACACTATGTGCTGCCCGAACAGCCCGGGTATAGCATCGAGATGCACGCGGCATCGCGCAGTGCGTACGCGTACCCCGAAGGACCCGTCTGGCGCGATCTGCGCGCGCACCGGCAAGCCTGATGCGCTCGCTGCGGCTGACCACCATCGCAGTCTGGGTGTTTATCCTGGTCTGTTTCGTCGTGCCCCTGACCCTGATTGTCTGGCGCGGCTTGACGGGGTTGCAGGCGGGTGCGTTCGCCGACGTCGGCCGGGTCGTCGGCGCGACGTTGGGTCAGGCGGCGGTCTCGACGCTCGTCGCAGTCGCGGCTGCACTGCCGGTGGCCTGGGCGACGACGGTCGTGCCCGGGCGGCTGCGGCGCTGGGTGCTGGTGTGGGTGGCAGTGCCCTTCATCGTGCCCACTCCGGTGGCAGCAGCCATGGCGATCGCCGTGTGCGGCCCCCAGCGCTGGTGTGGCCAGCTGTTGGGGGTCGAAGTGGCGGCCGGGTACTGGTTTGTCGTGGTTGTGCACGCCTGGTACAACGCCGGGATCGTCGTGCGAGTGGTAGGCCAAGCCTGGCAGCGGATCGGTGCGCGCTACAGCGCCGCTGCGGCGACGTTGGCGGCGCCGCCCCTGCGGCGGTTTCTCGACCTCGAATTGCCGCTCCTCTGGCCCAGTATTGCCAGCAGCGCGGCGATGGTGCTGGTCTACTGTATCGGTAGTTTCGGGGTGATCGTGCTGCTGGGGGGCGGCCGCATGGTGTCGCTCGAGGTCGAAATCTGGCGCCAGACCGTGCAATTTCTCCGGCTCGACAGTGCAACTGTGCTCGCAGTGGTGCAGCTCCTCCTGACGGTCGGGTTGTTTGTGCTCGCCGAACGCACCGGCGGTGTCTACCGACTCGCTCCGTCTACAGCGCAGTCACTGGCGGTGCCGCGTCGTGTGCGTTGGCTCGCTGTGGCGCTGCTGGTGTGCACGTTGGTCGTCTGCGTGGTGCCGTTTGCGACGCTGGTGCCGCGGGCGCTGGGGTACAGCGACGTGGCCACAGCCCTCCGCACGTTGACGACGCCGGTGCGCGGCAGCGGCATCACCATCGCGCCGTTGGCGACCATCGAGCGCTCGCTGGGCATCGCGGCACTGGTCACGGTGGTCACGGTCGTCGTCGGCTGGGTCGCGAGTGCCCCCGGCAGCCCGTTGCGGCGCCTGGTTGTCTTGCCTATGGGGGTGAGCGCGATCACGCTCAGCCTGGGGTATGTGCTCTGGTTCGGTGCACTGGGGTGGTTGGCGTCGGGCTGGGTGCTGGTGGCGGTCCACACCGTCTTGGCGTTGCCGTTGGTCGCCCGCCAGATCCAACTGGCCCGTGATCGTATGCCCGCCTCCTACAGCCATGCCGCCGCGACCTTGGGTGCCCCGCCGTGGCGGCGGCTGTGGCAGGTCGAGCTGCCGATGCTGCGCCGTCCGCTGCTCGCTGCCGCCCTGCTGGGCAGCGCGGTGTCGCTGGGTGACTACGCGGCTGCGCTCGTGCTCGCGCGGCCCGACACCACGACCGCCCCGGTGGCCATCGCGCGCTTTCTGATGCGGCCGGGTGCCCTCAACTATGCGACGTCGGCGGCGCTGAGTCTGGTGTTTGTCTGCTGTTGTATCGGGGTGATGTTGGTGGTGCAGTGGCTCGATCGCGACGACGCATGAGCCGATTGATTCATTCGTTGCGCGTGACCTGCGCATAGACGGCCTCGAGCGCGGGGCCGATGTGCTGGATGCTGTGGTGCTCGAGTGCCATGCGCCGGTTGGTCTGGCTCGCGGTCGCGCGCAGTGCGGCGTCGTTGAGGGTGGCGATGATCTGCTGCGCGAGGTCGTGTTTGTCGGCGTAGCGGGCATAGATCCCCGCGTCCCCCAGGTATTGGCGCGATACGGCGCTTTCGAAGGTAATCACCGGTAATCCCAGCGCCATGTACTGCGGGATTTTTCCGCTGCCTTCGCTGCGCGACATCTTGGGAGCGACCGCCAAGGTCCCCAACCCGAGATACAGATGCGAGTCGAGGTAGCGGATCCGCCCCGGCAGGGTCACGTGCGCACCCACGCCCAGGCTCTCGGCATACTGCCGATAACTCTCGGGGTCGGGGTAGCCCATGATCAAGAAGTGCGCGTCGGGGACGGCTGCTATCACCTCGGGGATGCACTCGATGAGCAGATTGGTACCCTGATACGGCGCCAACAACCCCAGATAGACGACTACCCGCCGGTCGGCGGGGATCCCCAGTGCGCTGCGCACCGCTGTATCAGGGGTCTGCGGGGCAAAGTACTCGGTGTCGATGCCATCGGCGATGGTCGTCACCGCGGCAGCCGGGTGGTCGAACTCGTCGATGAGCAGCCGGCGGGCATTGTCTGACGACGTCAGCACCATGTCGGCCTGGCGATTGATCCAGGTCTCGAGGGCATAGAGTGGTTTGTAGAGCGGTGCATCGTAGCCCGACAAGAAATGATGGTCGATCATTTCGGCAGTCATGCTACCTTGGAAGTCGAAGATTAACGGCACCCGGACGATGCGTTTCAAAATCGCCC
>JBJOJU010000137.1:0-5874 GCA_046046485.1 Chloroflexota bacterium
GCCGATTTTTACCGCCAAATCAAACTGCTTCAGTCGTTCGATCGCTTCTTCGGACGACCCAGCTAATCCTCCACGCCCGAGGCTCGAATAGATCAGCATGGCGAACCCGGCCGCCGCAGCGACGACCACGAACAGCGCACCCGCACCGTTGCGAATTCGGACCCCTGTCGTCGCTCCTGCATTGAGCTCACGCACCCGCTCGACCGCATCCACAACTGTCGAAATAGCAGACAACGTCGACGAAGTGCTCACACTGACCACGTCGACCAGAGCCTCCATGCGTTCCTTGTTGGCGATCTGCACTTCGATGAACCCACTCCACCGGTCCATGATTGCAGCGACCTGACCCGACCAGGTGTCGTTGAATGTCGCTGCGAGCGCCGTGTAGGTCGGGTTACTCGCGTTGGTGAGTGCCGCTTGGGTCCACGCCTGTGTCTTGGTCTGTGCAGTCGCCCAGTACAACGCTGTCGCCAACGCCTCGGCATAGGTCTGCCACTGCGCGGCGGTCACGCTCGCGGGGGGCGTCGCCGCACGGACATTGGCGATGATCGACGGCAGTTCATACTCTGCGTCGCTGGTTTCGATGGGCACCCACCCACCGGCTTTCACTTTGTATATTGTGCCCGTCACCGACCGCACGCTGGTAGGCGTGGTCCCGCTGAAATCGATGGTCGGCGTGCCGGTGAAGCCTTTGCGCCGCGTCGATGCATCGGTCAACAACATCACCCCCGGTCGGCAGGCGACCGTCGTCTGCGCTTCGCATGCCGTCCGGAGGGCCGGCGCCGTGGCACAGCCGTTGGCGAGATTCGCAGCACGACACAGCGCATCGTTGAGCACGGTGGGCAACAACCCGGCATTCACGTTGACCAGGTTCTCGTGCGATGCATAGGTCGCGACCGCTACCCGGCTCACGCTCTTTGGGATGCCGTAGTTCGATTCGGTGCGGGCACTCCCGTTTCGGGTGCTGTCGAACAGTGTCTCGATCGAGATATTCGCATCAGTATCGCGGATTTTCAATGTCGCATTATCGACAAATCCGGCAGAAAAAAGTTGATAGAGTTGGGTGTACCAGAGCCGTCGTTTGGTCGTATCCGTGACCTGCGTGCTCTTGCTATCTTCCGAAACCAACGCAGCGGTGGTGCCGTTTTGTTCGGTGGCCGTCAACCCCGTCAGCGTGAAATTACTGTAATAACTCTGCAACACCGTGGCATATTCTTCGCGCTCACTCGCCGTACAGCTGGGCGTCTCGGCCGGACAGCGGTCCGCCAGCATCGACACCGTCCACAGCATGCGATAGTTGTGGGCACTCGCCCAAGGCGTCGCGCTCGTCTCGTAGTACATGTGCGCGCTATAGCCGACATTGCTGCCCGACGCATCGGTGACGGGCGACAACGGGATGGTCAATACCACCTCGGTCGTCCCCCGTCGCCCGTCGGCGCCATACCCCCAACCGCCGGTGATGCCGTACCCACGCAGTTTGTCGGTGTCGAGCCAGCGCGGGGCAACCTCGTTGGCCGGACAACTATTCGTCGCCGCACATGCCTTGACCGGCAAAAACCCGGTGTTGCTGGTGTTTTCGCTCACGGGGATACGCACCTCGAGCATCGCGCTGACCCGCACATCACCGTTCGCCGCATTGGTGTCGCGTGCGTTGTAGAGCAGACTGCTCGCAAACGTCGTCTGCTTGGTCCGCTCGATCTGCCCCTCGGTGTCGTTGCTGGGCCAGTCGTAGACCGCGTTTTGCGCGTACAGGAGTTTTTCGTCGGTCGGCCGGATCTGCAGATCGACCGTCAATGGTTTGGGGGTCGTCGCCGTCCCCAAAATGCGCAGCGGGAGCGGGCTCGCCTCGGTGTAGGTCGTCGTGGCCCGCGCCGTGGGGGATTCATCGATGCGGTCGACAATTGCATCGTTGTCGTCGTCGAAATCGAGGGTATCAGGCATGCCATCGCTGTCGGAGTCCTGGCAATTCGCCCCGGCGTCCATGATTTTCAGCGGGCACTCAAGGCTATCCGAGAAACCGTCACCGTTCGTATCCGGTGACAGCGGCGACGTATAAAAGGTGTTGCTGCCGATCCGGGTGGGATTTTTGGTCTCGACGCCGTCGTTCATGCCATCGGCGTCGCTGTCGGCGATGGTGGGCTTCGTCCCGACTTGTTGTTCTTGCGGGTCGGTGAGCCCATCATTGTCCGAGTCGGCCCGGCTGGGGTTGGAGCCGTAGAGCCGCTCCTGACCGTCGGTCATCCCATCGCCGTCGCTGTCGCTGGTGTCCGAGGTATCACCGCTGCGTCCGCTGACGCGCCCACGATTGGTCGCCGCGGTCGTGTTGGTGGCGGGGTGCACCGAGACGCCGCCGGTCAACGCCACCGGCATCCCCGCGTCGAGGGGCGAACGCGTCGGGTCGAACCCCGCCGGCAAGGGCGGTGGGGTCGGCGTCTGCTCGACCCGGCGTTCGGCTGCGCTGGCGACCGTGGGCTCTGGCCGCAACGACGCATACGGCTGGTGCAGCAGAATCCCGATCATCAACACCGTACCCGGGACCCGCACCAGCCGGCCAGCGCGGAGCAGGATGGTCACAACCGCTGCCAAGGCGACGACGACCCCCAGCACGTACAACGCCCACTCGAGCTGGTCCACCGACACGGGTAACACCTTGCTCAGCAACCGCAGGGGTTGATTGGTCAGCTGCCGCAATCCCAACCCCGTCCGCGCATAGTTCGTAAACGTTGTCCGGATCACGCTCTTGACCGCGCCGTTCTGGGCATCTGCCGGCTGCACGAGCTGCAGCTCCATCGTCGTGGGGAGGCCGTCGCGGTCGACCGTCACCGTGCCCTGCCCGTGCAGCGCGCGGAGCTGCGCCGAGCGGGCAATCGCCGTCCACTCGTCGCGGTAGTTGATCCCAGCGACACTATCAGCCTTCAACAACCGCCGGAAATGCTCGACAAACGCACCGCCGTCGAACGTGTAGTGATACCCGGCGTGGTCGCCCGCGACCGCTTCGGCGGCGACCACACCCGACAGATAGGTCAGCGTGTTCAACTGGCTCGTCGCCGTCGCCGCCGTACTCTGCTGCCAATCGCTCCCCGCCTGCCGCACGTACGTCCGGCCCTGGGCACGTTTTATCTGCATCACAATGCCTTGGGCATTGCGGATGGTAATCTGGCTCGTCTGCGCCGATTCGTCGACACTGCCTGTTATGACAAGCTGTGTGTGTACACTCTCGCGGCCATAGTTGGCGATGCTCGGTTCGTAGTCGCGGATCGAGTCGATTTCGGTCTCAAACGCATACCCGCCGCTCAGTCGTGCCGTCTCTTGGACTTCGGCTAACCGTTCGACTGCGGTCACTGACCGGGTATAACGAACCAATCCGACGCCCAGCGCAGCAACGGCAAACAATCCGAGCAGAGCCCGGTACAACCAGGTGCGTGAGAGGTGCATATGTGTGTTCCTACGAACGGATGCGGTCAGTATAGCGAATAAATATAGAAAAAACCACCGTTTCCGGTGGTTTTCTGAGAACAATTTCCCGAATGCAAACACGCACTCTGACGCGCAATTTTGCGACATCCGTCACGTCCCGACGACGTGCTGACGCCGCGATTTCAAGCGCCGGCGCTCGTCAGGGATCTCTGCCAGCAGCGCACCCAACTGCTCGATGCTGACCAAATTATGCACCGGGATAAAGGCATCGATGTAGGGCATCGCGGCCACCATCCCTTGCGTGAGTGGTTGGTAGCGCGGGTTCCCCAACAACGGGTTGAGCCAGATGAGCCGATGACACGAGCGTTGCAGGCGTGCCATCTCTTGGGACAGGAGCGTCGGGTCGCCGCGGTCCCACCCGTCGCTGATGACCAACACCACCGGTCCGCGCGACATCACCCGCCGCGACCAGCGCACGTTGAATTCGCGGATGGTGTTGCCGATGCGTGTCCCGCCCGACCAGTCGAGCACCTGCTTGCTCACCAACGCAACCGCGTCGTCCACGTCTTTCGATCGCAACAACCGCGTGACCCGCGTCAGTCGGGTACCGAAGACGAATGTTTCGACCTGATCGAGCCCGTCGTTGAGCGTGTGCACAAAATGCAGCAACATGCGGCTATACCGATCCATCGAACCGCTGATATCGCACAGCACCACCAGCGGCCGGCGTCGGTAGCGGGGGGTCCGGTACGCCATGTGGAGCGGTTCGCCCGCCGACCGCCAACTCTGGCGCATCAGGCGGCGCATATCAATCGCCCCACGCCGTTTGGTGGGCATACGCCGCCGGGTCCGCCGCAGCGCCGGTCGCCAGGTCAGCCGGCGCATCATGTCACGCGCCTGTTGTACCTCGTCGAGAGAAAAACTGCCGAAATCGCGCGTCCGCAGCGTTTCGCTGCCGCTGTAGACCATCGTCGCGCCGACTTTTTCCTCTTCCTGCCCCTCGTCGCTGTCGTCGGGGCCGTCGTCGTCGCCTTTGGTCGGCTTGCGGCGGGGCAGCCGCAGCGGCCGCTGGGGGATCCGCACCGTGGGCAGACTGCTCGCATCGCCGTCGACCGCCGCGAGGCGACGGAAATAAAACCCAAACGCCGATTCGAAGATGGGCATGTCGTCGGCTTTGGCAATCAGCGTACACAGGGCTGCGTCGTGTAGCGCATCACGGTCGGTGATGTCGACGAAGCGCAGCGCCTGGCCGAAATCGAGCAGGTTGCCGGTGCCCACGCGCACCCCCATCGCACGCAGCAGATGGACAAAACCCACCAGGTGTTGGCTGATGGCGCCGTCGCTCATGCACTGCCGATGCGCGCCAGAATGGCCCGCACCGCCTCGCCGCGCATCTGCGCCAGGTCGTCTTGGTACTTCAATATCGCACCGAGTGTGTCGTCGACGGTCTCGACGTCGAGCGCAATCGTGTGCAACGCCGCCAACGCGTTGGCCCAGTCGATGGTCTCGGCGACCCCCGGCAGCTTGAACAAATCGAGCCGGCGCAGCTCTTGGACGAATTGGACAATCTGGCGGCTCAGTGCGGCGTTCAACCCGGGCACACGCGCTGTCAGAATCTGCAATTCTTTGTCGAGAGTGGGGTAATCGACCCAGTGGAAGAGACAGCGGCGTTTGAGGGCGTCGTGCACCTCGCGCGTCCGGTTGCTGGTGATGATCACGATGGGCGGGTGGATGGCTTTGATCGTCCCCAATTCGGGGATGGTGATCTGCCAATCCGACAACAATTCGAGCAAAAACGCCTCGAATTCTTCGTCGGCCCGGTCGAGTTCGTCGATGAGCAGCACCGGCGCTTGGGTGTGGTGCGCGTCGATGGCGTGCAACAGCGGGCGCTGGATCAAGAACTCGCGGGTGAAAATATCGGTCGCATGCGCCTGTTGGGTCGCCTCGGCCATGCGGATGTGCAACAGCTGGCGCGGGTAGTTCCACTCGTAGATCGCCGTGGCGGCGTCGAGCCCCTCGTAACACTGTAGGCGGATGAGTTCGGTACCCAGCATCGACGCCAGGGTTTTCGCGATTTCAGTCTTGCCGACGCCCGCTTCGCCCTCGAGCAACAGCGGTTTCTGCAGCTTCAGTGCCAAAAACAACGCCGTGGTCAATGAACGATCGGCGATGTAATTCTGCCGCTTCAGGGCATTCTGGAGGTCTTCGATATGGGCAAACGACATGCGTTTCTCCTCTGCTGATACCCTCATTATACCAAGCTGAGATACGCTGCCATCTCGGCCCTACTGCTCTATAATGCACACAGACGAGGCGGGAGGAACAGCGTGCTCGCAACACTACGCCGACGCATCACGACGTCGGTTTTCATCGGGGTAGGGGTCGTCGCCGGGCTCGGTTTGCTCAGCGATATCGGCCAAGTCGGCGCCAGTCTGTCGGCGTTCGCCTGGGCCAGTG
>JBJOJU010000186.1:0-5539 GCA_046046485.1 Chloroflexota bacterium
GGTACGGCGGCGGGCGCAGCTTCCCCAACGACCACCTGTTGTGGGCGAGCCGCGGCTATGCACACCTCATCATGGACACGCGCGGCCAAGGGAGCGCCTGGAGCAAAGGCGACACCCCCGACCCTGAGCCGGCCGGCACCAACCCGCACCACCCCGGCTTCATGACCCGGGGCATCGCCGCCAAAGAGACCTACTACTACCGCCGCGTGTTCACCGACGCCGTCCGAGCCATCGAGGCCGCCCGCAGCCACCCTGCCGTCGACCCCACGCGCATCGCCGTGACCGGGGGCAGCCAGGGCGGTGGGATTTCGATCGCTGCCGCGGGCTTGATGCCCGATGTCGTGGTCGCCATGCCCGATGTGCCGTTTCTCTGTCACTATCGCCGGGCCACTGAAATCACGAACAGCGACCCCTACAACGAAATCGCTCGCTACCTGCGTACGCACCGCACCAGCGTCGAACAGGTCTTTGCCACGTTGAACTACTTCGACGGCATCCACTTTGCCCGCCGCGCCAAAGCCACGGCGCTCTTTTCGGTGGGGTTGATGGACGACATTTGCCCGCCGTCGACGATCTACGCCGCCTACAACAACTGGAGCGGTGCCAAGCAGATGTCGGTCTGGCAGTACAACAACCACGAGGGCGGTGGGACGTTCCAAGCCCAAGACAAGATGCAATTCATGCGCAGCCTCTTACCGCTGCACTCGTAGCGCCACACAAGGTAGCCGAATGTCCGACGATATGCCGATCCAACCTGCAGACAGCACGCCGACCAACGAGCTCGATCGCAACGACACGATTAGTGCGCGGAATTACTACCGCGCCCAGATTGCTGCGAATCCCCGCAACCTGACCGCCTATCTGTCACTGGCGAAGTTGTTGCCGGTGCTGATGGAGCGCGAGCGGGTGCTCGCCCGGGCCCAGCGCATCGCACCCGACGACGCAGTCGTCGCCAAGGCACTCCGCGACACGCAGGAGCTCCTGCTGCAGGGCGTCAGCATTGTCCCGGTGCCACGGATCCCCGAGACGGTCGATCTCAACCAAGAGCGAGCCGACGATGTCATCGCCCAGACCGGTATTTCGACCGAGCTGACGATTATCCCCGAGCTCGTCCCCGAACCCGAAGCCGTCTACTGCCCGGTACACCCCGAGGCACTGGCACTGCTGCGCTGCAGCCTGTGCGACAAACCGCTGTGCGCCCGTTGTGCGACCATGACGGCGGTGGGGCAACTGTGCGACGAGTGCCGGCTCGCGCGCATCCCCGAGCGCTACAAGAGCACCATCTGGCACGCGGTCCTGACGTTTTTGTTCGCCGTGGGGGTGACGGGCATCGCCGTGTTGCTCACCGAGCAGTTGATCGATATCCAATTCATCGGCTCGTTTTTGTTCCTTGCGACCGGCATCGTGACGGGCAATTTGGTCGTCACGGTGGTGACGCGGTTGTTCGACAAACGGGGTCGCGCATTGGTCATCGCCGCGGGTATCGGCGTCGGCGTCGCGTGCGGGGTCGTCTACCTCACGAAGCTCATGGCAGGTGACCTCAACATCTTCTATTTGCTGCTGTTGGTGATGTTCAGCATCCTGGCGATCCGCAACATCCAGCAGCGACTCTCGTAGCAGGTTCTTTTTCGGAGAAAACGACCCCGCACAGCTACGCTGTGCGGGGTCGGTCGTTGCCGAGGAATGCCCCTAGCCCATGGGGATCTGGGGCACGATCTTGTGTTCGATGCGGTCGAAGATTTCTTCGATCGAATGACCGGTGATGGTCAACCCGTGGTTCTTGAGGCCGATGACGGCCCGTGACGGGTCGGGAGCCTGGCGGACGAGTTCGGCCACTTCGGCGGCGATTTCGTAGCTGCCGCAGGGGTAGTTGACCTGCGTCGACGGAATCGGGTCGGCCCACCAGGCGTGGACATGGACGACAGCGCCCACGGACGGGTGTTCGCGGTAGATCATCCAGTGTTCGATGGCGTCGACCGACACGCGGCGCGGTTCGACATTTTCGGGCACCGAGAGGGTGATCTCGAGGCGCTCGGGCACATACCCGGTGACCAAGAGCACGTCACGACCGACGGTCTCGAGCTTGCTCTTGTCGACGCCCGACGCCGACATCCAGAAGTACTCGGGGTTGTGGAGCGCCCGGGCACTCAGGTTGCCGTAGCTGAGCCCACCGATACCGTACAAGCGGCGCACCATGCGCATGTCGGACTCGGTCAGGTAGTCTTCGATGCGGGTCGGTGACGGCAGCAAGCCCATCTTGTCGAGGCGCTTGCCAGCTGCACAGATCTCGTGCATCGGTTTTTCGCCGTTCCAGAGGACAGGGGGAAGGTTTTTCACATAGTCGTTGTTGATGACCAAGTGGCTGAGCGCCAACGGGGTGATCCGCTTGTACATGTTGTCGTAGTCGAGCGCCAGATTGCCGGTGTGCTTGACCACGTAGTGGCCCTGCTCGGGGGTGATGAAGTGGCTCTCGCGCACGCCGTCACGGACGGTGTTGTAGATGATGAGATTGGAAATCGAGCGCACCAACAACGGGTACGCCGCGTGCATGACGCTTTCTTCGTTGCCGGCGCCTTCGAAAATCGACGCCACGAACGTGCCCTGGCCCTTACGGTTGACCGGCTTGGGCTTTTCGACGCTGCACATGTTGAGGACCAAGCGCAACGGCTCGGCGAGGTGGATTTCGCCGCTGGCGTCCACGGCATTGGGGGCGAATGTATGCCCTTTGGAGATGATGACGTCGCGCAGGCGCTCGGCGAACTGCGCCACGAAGGCGCTGTTCGACTCACCGGCGATGGTGAACGTCATCTGCTCGTTCTCGGGGAACGGCGACTTCCAATGAGGGGTGGGGGAACTCGCTGTCATGCTGTTTTCCTTGAGACGCACACCGACAGGCCGGTGCACGATCCTGATGGGCGCAGCGCGCCCTCCTGTACACAATCACATACTACGATAGCCCTGTTTGGCTTTTCTGTCAAGAAAAATCCGTCTTTAGTGCGTCTCCACGCGGTAAAAACCGTTCCTCCCCGACGTTTTTTCGCCCATATGCGCTGACGAATCTGCGATAATAGACGCAGAGAAACGGAGTAGGGTTGCTATGCGCATCGGGATACTCGGCGGGACATTTGACCCCATCCACAACGGGCACCTCGCCATCGGGCGCAGGGTCGCTGCGCAGTGCCAGCTCGACCGCATCATCCTCATCCCCAGCAGTGTGCCGCCGCACCGGCCCGCACCGCACGCCGACGCGACCCAACGCGCCGCTCTGTGTCGGCTCGCCGCCGACGCAGACCCGCTCTACAGCGTCAGCGACATCGAACTCACCCGCAGCGGCCCGTCGTACACCTACGACACCCTGGCAGCCTTGGCGACGCCCAGCGATACGTTGTTCTTGATCCTCGGCGGCGATGCAGCTGCTCTGTTGCCGCAGTGGTACCGGGCTGCCGAGCTTGGGTTTCTCTGCGAACTGGTCGTGGTCGATCGGCCGGGCAGTGCCTGCGACACCGCGGCGATCGAGACGGCGATCCCGGCGTTCGCCGGGCACATCCACCGGGTCACTGACAACAAATTGACGGTTTCGAGCAGCGAAATCCGCGCACGCCTCGCGCGTGGTGCCGCGGTCGACGAGATGATTCCCCCTGCCGTCGCCGATTACATCGCGACCGAAGGGTTATACCGGAGCACCGTGTGAACGAGTTTTTTGGCCCGATCGACGCCTACCTCACCCGCCAGATGATCGCGATCAGCCCGACACAGCGGGCGGCGCTGGTCACCTACCTCGAAACACTGCGGGAATGGAACGAAAAACTCAATCTGACCGCCATCAAAGACCCCGAACAGATGGTGACCAAACACGTCCTCGACGCGCTGACCTACCTGCCGCTGTGGGCAAACCCGCCGCGGCGCGTCATCGACGTGGGCACCGGCGCGGGGATCCCCGGCGTCGTTCTGGCGATTATGTGGCCCGCTACCCACGTGACACTGGCCGAGAGTATCACCAAAAAATGCACTTTTCTCCAGCATGTTACCACTCTGCTCGCCCTCGATAACGTGCACATCGTCAACGAGCGTGCCGAAGTCATCGGGCACAACTGGGATTACCGCGGCCAATACGATCTGTCGACCGCCCGGGCCGTCGCCGAACTGCGGACACTGGTCGAATACCTGCTGCCCCTTTGTGCCGTCAATGGGGTCGTGTACGCCCCTAAAGGGCCACACCCCGAAGATGAAGTCGCGGCTGCCGCCAAAGCCATCAAAACCCTAGGCGGTCAACTGCGCGACATCGTCCCCATCGAGGCAGCACCGCTCGAACCGCGCACGATGGTGCGCATCGACAAAATCCGCCAGACCCTGCCCCAGTACCCACGCTACCAAGGCACGCCCAGCAAAAATCCCTTATAGGTGAAGGGTTAAAGGTTAAGGGTTTGAGGTTCGGACAGGCGTTCTGTGACGACTACGTCGCGCAGTGCGCCTGCTGACGTTGATTCGCACAGAGACGCGCTACGTGTGGAGATCATAGGGTCTTACAGCAAAAATAGTACGATTTCGAACAATTGCCCCCTGCAATTGTTGCCCCCCGCAATTGTTGCCCCCCGCAATTGTTGCGCCCCGCAATTGTTGCGCCCCGCAATTGTTGCGGTGAACGGGCACACAGCGGCGCGGAGGCACGGAAGCGTTACCGATAGGGCATGGAGCGGTTGTGCACTACAAAAACACCCCGTGCATCCTGACGGATACACGGGGTGTTTTGTGCGTTCGGTTTACTTGGAAACCTTGAGGTAGAGGCGGTTGACGTATTCCTTGAGCATGCGGCGTGTGCTGAACTGCGGCGCGCAGCTGCTGATGGCAGCCTTGGCGATCGCCACCCAGCGCGCCGACACACCGGCTGCATCGCGGTCGTAGTAGGCCGGGGCGACCTCGTGTTCGAGCAGGTGGTACAGATGCTGGGCGTCGTTCCAGTCTTGCTCGTCGAGGTTGTCGTAATGCCGCTCTTCGCCGATTGCCCAGCCGTTGCTGCCGTTGTAGGCTTCGGGCCACCAACCGTCGAGAATCGACAGATTGGGGATCCCGTTGAGGCTGGCTTTCTGTCCGCTGGTACCGCTGGCCTCGTACGGGCGCCGCGGGGTATTCAACCACACGTCGACACCCTGCACCAACGCCCGCGCTACGCACATGTCGTATTCCTCGAGGAAGACGATGCGGCCGGCGAACCCAGGCTCTTGTGAGCGACGGTAGACATCTTGGATGAAGTGCTTGCCCGGCTCGTCGGCGGGGTGCGCCTTGCCGGCAAAGACCATCTGGATCGGGCGCTCGGGATTGTTCAAAATCGCCTTGAGCCGTTCCGGGTCCTTGAACAACAGCGTCGCCCGCTTGTAGGTGGCAAACCGACGGGCAAAGCCGATCGTCAGCGTGTTGGTGTCGAACAACGGCCAAGTCACTGGCGGGAAGCCCAAGCGAGCATGGCGCTGGGCCATCCGCTCGCGCACAAACTGCACCAAGACCTGCTTGAGCTGCACGCGCGCTTCCCAGAAGGCAGCGT
>JBJOJU010000211.1:0-5863 GCA_046046485.1 Chloroflexota bacterium
CAGCCGGGTAGACCGCCGCCATGTGGGTCACCAAGTGCCGCACGAGTGTCTTGGGGATACCGGCGTTCACATGGTAATGACTCATATGGTCGCCGTTAAAGGTACACCAACCCAGCGCGATCTCGCTCAGATCACCAGTCCCCAACACCAACCCTCCCCAGCGATTGGCACTGTTGAACAATATCGTCGTCCGCAAGCGTGCCTGGACATTTTCGTAGGTGACGTCTTGGGTGACCCCGTCGTGCCCCAACGCCTGCAACTCGGCGGCGACGAGTCCTCTGATGGGGATGACCGTGCAGGGCACCCCAAAGGCCTGCGCCAATGCCACGGCATTCGACTGGGTGCGCTCCGACGACGCAGCTGCGGGCATCGTGTAGCAGCGCAGCACATCGCCTACTGGGCGCCCGATAATCGCCGCGGTCCGCGTCGCCACCACAAACGCCAGGGTCGAATCGAGCCCACCCGACAGCCCGAGATGCAGGTGCGGAGCCCGGCTCGCTCGTATCCGTTGCGCCAACCCATGCGCCTGGATGTCGAGGATCTGGCTGAGGCGTTCGTGTCGTTGGGTCGTGTCTTCGGTATGGGGTAAAAAAGGATGCGCGACCACGCGCGGTCGCGGTGCGCTCACCGGCGGGACGACGCCGGTTTCCCGCACGGTTGCATTGGTCGCGACCGCGTGATTGGTGTCGCGCACACGGTCGTTTGTGATGTGCTCGAGGTCGATGTCGGCCGTCGTGATGCGCTGCTCGGTCGCAAAGGGCAGCCGTTCTGCCAATATCACCCCTTGGCTGGCGATCAGCTGGTGCCCACTCATCACGACATCCATGGTCGACTCGGTCCAATCGCAGCCCGCATACACATAGCCAGCGACGATGCGTGCGCTGTGCATGCGCACCAGATCACGCCGATACGCCGCCTTCCCCACCAGCTCGGGGGAAGCCGACGGGTTGAGTACGACCTGGACGCCGTTGTCGACCAACCGCTGGCTGGGCGCGTGATTCACCCACAAGTCTTCACAGATTTCGACACCGAAGCGGCAATCACCGACCACAAACACCAACCCCGTCCCGAACGGTACCGATTCCCCGGCGATGTTGATTGTCGTGTCGGCACCCAGCCACGACTGGTACCACCGTTTTTCGTAGAATTCGCCGTAGGTGGGCAGATGCGTTTTGGGGACCAACCCGATGACGCGCCCACCGGCCAACACCGCCGCGACGTTGTAGATTGCATCGAGCTGCGCCAACGGCAAGCCGACGACCAGGATCGTCGCATGGGTCGCCGTGTCGGCAGCCAGCGCAGCCAACGCGTCGAGTGCGGCAGCCCGCAGCCCTCGACGCAAGACGAGGTCGCCCAGCGAATAGCCCGTCAACGAAAGCTCCGGCGTCACGACGACGGCGCAGTGTTCGGCCACCGCTGCGAGGTAACACTCGCGCACCGCCGCCGTATTGGCGGGCACATCTGCCACGGTCACGGGCGGGCAGGCGGTGGCAACCCGCAGATACCCACTCGGCTGTGTGTTGGTCATGTCGTTCCTCTTGCGCAACCCCTCGCTTTATACTACACGACAACGGTCGACCGCCGAATGGAGAAGGTATGTACGAACACCGCCGCCACCGGGTCATTTCGACCCAGGCCTTTGTGCAGCGCATGCTGCGGCATATCACCGTCGCCGGCATCAGTATCGTGATTGCCTGGGGTATCGGCGCACTGGGCTACCGGACGTTCGAGCAGCTCCCGTGGATCGACGCACTTCTCAATGCCGCCATGATCCTGGGTGGGATGGGGCCAGTCGCCACCCTGCAGACGACGGCGGGCAAGCTATTCGCAAGTCTGTATGCCCTGTTCGCGGGGATATTCTTCATCGGCATCACCGGCATCGTCCTCGCACCAGTGCTGCATCGGGTCTTGCACCGTCTCCACGTCGACGAATAGTCCATCTGCACCCGCGGATTCGACCGCATTGCCAGCGATGATCGCTACCGCGTCGGCATGCTCGGGGAAACAGGCGATCATCCCGGCGCGGAGAGCAGCGTTCGGCGCGGGGAACGCGCGTTCGAGGTACCACGGCAACAACGTGACATGCACCGCGGGGCACGGACTGCGGAGCAACGGGGTGATGATTTCGTCGGCATTCGACACGGTCCGCAATACGGCCCGGATTCGCTCCCGCAGCGGGCCATCGACCTGTACGCAGGGGTTGCTGTGCAGCCCGCGGAGCAGATGCGCCGCCGACGTCTGCGACCGTGTCAACCACGCTGCCAGGGCATCGACGTCGCCGTATACCCCCCGCGCCGCGACCGCGGCCGCCCGCTGCGGGTCATCGGACGCACGCAGCGCGACAATCGCCTCGATGGCGACCAACTCGGTGCCTCTGGCCCGAGCCTGCCGCGCCGTCAACCACTCGACCGCGGCGGGCGCGAGCGCACCGGCGTATCCGGGGATGGCACGGGAGTGCTGGAGCGTCGTCTGGATATAGCGCTGGGCATGCAGTTCGCTGCCGTGGGCACGATAGTGCTGCAACCAGCGCTCGTCCATCGACGCCAGACAATCGGTGCCGAAGACATCGAGTGCACGCGCCGGGTCGGCAGCAAAAAACGTCGCCACACCATACCCGTCGCGCACGAACTGCTGCCAGAGGCGCTGCCAGATGACCGTGCCGCGCTGCACGTTGACCAGGTGCAACGACTGCACCCACGCCGCGCTGACCGGCAGTGGGTAGGTCATGTCGGCGAAAAACGGCTGCAACAACAACACCATCCGGCCACTCACGTCGCTGGACAGCGCCTGCACGATGTGTGCGGCATCGGGGTGCGCCCGGATCGCGCGCCGGATCAGCGTGCGGATCGGTTTGCTCCAGCGCACCTCCGGCCCCAGTTGCACCGCACGGATCCGCGCGACCACCTCATGCCATTCGCCACTGAACGCCGGCGCCACCAGCCCACGCACGTCGCGTTCTTCGAGGAAGGGCAGCAACGCGACCAAATCGGCGAACGGGTACGGGAGACCCATGGTCGTCAACACCTGAAGCGCCGCGACCCGGACCGTCAGACGGGGATCGGAGAGGGCACCGCGTAACGCCGGCGCAATCGACGGGTCACCCACGGAGACGAGGGCAGCCTGGGCAGTGCACCGGATGAGTGGATCACTGCTGCATAAAAACGACAGCATCGGCCGCAGCGCCGTCGTATCGCGCAGTTCGCCCAGCGCCGCCAACGCCGCGGCGAGGAGCGGGTGCCCGTTGACCAACAGCGGTCGCAACAGCGCCGCAGCCCCCGCAACCTGGTGGCGCCCGAGGCAGCGTACCAGTGCCCGCTGCTCGGTAAGCTCCCCGTGCGCCAGGGTTTCGGTCAGGTAGTGCAGGCTCTCGGCCGGTGCGAGTCGCGCCAGCGCGACCATCGCCTGCGCCCTGACCCGCCTGTCGGCGTGCTGGACGAGTACGACGATGGCTGCGGGATCGACCGGTAGCCGCCGCACCCAGATTGCTCGCAGCGCCACGAGCACGACGTTGGGGTGTGAATCGTGCAGCGCATAGCGAGCAGCGTCTGCGGCGTTTTCACCCCCGCAGCGCACGACCGCGACCAACGCGCACAGCCGTACCGCCCGCTCACGGTGCAGCAGGCTCTGGCGGATTGACTCATCGACACTGTCACCGATCCGGGCCCAGCGCCGCAACGCCGCACAGCGCACCCGCACCACCGGCGAAGACAACGCAGCGCGGACACCGTCTGCGATGTCCGCGCATGCCATGTCTGCTGCCTGGAGCCCTCGGAGTGCCACGATCCGAGCCTGTTCGTCGGGTGCCACCAACGCGCTCGCGAAGCTCATGTCGTGCTCCTCAACAACTCCGGACGGGGGCGTAGACCCGGGTCAGTACGGCACACCCAATCAGCTCGTGCTGCGGATTGGTGTAGTACAACACCCCTTGGCCGTCGATTGCGTACGTGACCATACTGGCGATACGTGCGATGCTGGTCTGCTTGACCTGCTGGTAATCCCAGGCTGCGGCGACGTCGTGCCACAATTCCGGACAGTCGCTCACGGCAAACGCGGGAGCTCCCAACTCGGTCAACCCCGTGTCATGCGCCCAGCGCTGACACAGTGCCCGCTCGATGCCCACAGCCCGATCGATCGCCGGGTTCGCCCATGACCAGAGCCACAATCCATTCGCTGCACTATACGACCCGATGATGCGATAGGTTGCGAGAGCCCGCACGACCCCGCGGTGCTCGTAGCGCACGACGTGGTCGTCTTGTGATAACACCCATTCGCACTGCGACAGACCGTACGCGCCCTCGAGGGCATGTTGACGATGCGCGAGCCATTCCTGGTAGCCCGATAACGCCGCTGCTCGGTAGACTGTCGACTGCTCCATGTCGCCTCCCACATGCTACGTGCTGCCGTATCGACATACGCAGTATACGGATTCATTCGACCACAAATGTGCTATTTTATTTTTGTTATTTTTTCGAAAATACGAATCCAGTGTCCCGGGGCAAGAGTGCCCGTTTCACGGGTACAATGTGGCATCAGCCTCGTTGTACCCGACCGAAAGCGCCGCGATGGTCTTTGCCTCCCCGCTGTTTCTGAGCGTCTTTCTGCCGTTGCTCTGTCTCGCCTACACCGTCGTGCCGCTGGTATGGCGCAACCGTGTGTTGCTGGCAGCGTGTATCGTCTTCTATGCAGCCGGGGCCGGCGATTTCATCGTCGTGCTCGGGCTCCTGGCAGCGGTGACGGTCTGGCTCGGGCGGTGGGCGGCGCGCAGCCGGGTGGCAGCCGGCGCGGCGATCCTCGTCAATCTGGGGCCACTCTTCTACTACAAATACAGCGGGTTCTTCGGCCGGGTCATTGCCGATCTGCAGGGTGTGGCGCACGCGCCGGGCGCCGATCAGCTCCTCCCCTTGGGGATTTCTTTTTTCACATTTCACGCGATTTCGTATATCGTCGACTGTGCAACCGGTCGCATCGCCCCCGACCCACGGGGGTTTCACTACGCGCTCTACCTCTTCCTGTTCCCGCATCTCATCGCCGGGCCGATCGTGCGCTACCGCGAAATCGCACGTCAGTTTGATCCACAGGCGCGGGCGTTCCGCAGTGCTGCGGTCAGCAGTGGGCTGCAGATGCTGGTGATCGGTTTGGCGAAAAAACTGCTCATCGGCGACGCCTGTGCTGCGTTGGCCGACCGGGTGTTCTCCCCCAGTATTCCGTTGTCGACGGTCGCGGTCTGGGTGGGGGTCTTTGCCTATACGATGCAGATCTACTTCGACTTCTCGGGCTATAGTGACATGGCGATCGGCTTAGCGAAAATGTTCGGCTTCCGCTTCCCCCGGAACTTCAACCGACCATACAGCGCCACGAGTCTGACCGATTTTTGGCGGCGTTGGCACATCAGCCTGTCACGCTGGCTCCGCGATTATGTCTACATCCCGCTGGGTGGCAATCGCCGCGGCACCCTGCGCACATACCTCAACCTCTGGCTGGTGTTCTTTGTCTGTGGGCTGTGGCACGGCGCCGACTACACCTTTGTGGTGTGGGGGATCGGCCACGGCATTGTGATGGTCGTCGAGCGCTTGGGCTGGTGGCGGCCACGTGCCTGGTGGGGGCAACTGAGTACCTTCGTGGTGGTCATGGCGCTGTGGGTGCCCTTCCGTGCCGACTCGCTCACCGCCACCCGTGAGCTCTGGGCGGCGATGCTGGGCATCGGCGTGCCGGTGAGCAATGCCGCGGTGGTGGTTTTCAGTGACCCACGTAGCCTGGTCGTGCTGGCCATCGCCGGCGCGATCACGTTGACCCCGCGGGCATTTGTCCAATACTGGCACGGCTGGTATGCTGCCCGTCCACAGCTGCGCGCCGGCACCCTGCT
>JBJOJU010000219.1:0-8340 GCA_046046485.1 Chloroflexota bacterium
GACCGCGACGCCACCCAAGCCCGCCTGCTGATGCAGGCGCACATGAACGATGCGTTGAGCAGTGTGTTGGCCATGGAAGCAGAGAGTAAACGCAACCGCGTGGTCTGAGAAAGGAATTCCGATGCGCATCGCTGTCACAGGCGGCAATGGCGATCTGGCTCGGGTGCTCATCCCGATGCTGCAGAACGCAGGTCACGAGGTCCTCAGTATCGACCGCAGCATGCCGGTCAACACAACCGGCAACCCCTTGGGCGTACAAGCAGTCGTCGTCGACGTGACCGATTTCGGCAGTGTCGTGGCGACGTTGCGCGGGTATGACGCGGTCATCCATCTCGCGGCCCACCGCTCACCCATGAATGCCCCCGACCCGGTGGTCTACCACGACAACGTCATCGGCAGCTACAACATCCTGCTGGCAGCCGAGATCCACGGCATGCAGCACGTCGTGATGGCCTCGAGCATCAACGCCATCGGGGCGGTATTCAGCCCCGAACCGCACTACGACTACTTACCACTCGACGAAAAACACCCCAGCTCTGCCATGGACGCCTACAGCCAGTCGAAATGGGTGCTCGAGCAGCAAGGCGATGCCTTTGCGCGCCGGCGGGCAAATGTGGCGATCAGCAGCATGCGCTTCCACGGCATCACCACACGCGAAAACGCGATGAAATTCTGGGATGGAAAAGACGCCGGCCGCAAACATCTGTGGGGCTACGTCACCCCGCAATCGGCGGCCCGGGCCTGTCTGGCTGCGACCCAGGTCAGCTGGCGCGGCCACGAGGTTTTCTATGTGGTCGCGCCGAACGCCGCCAGTGCCACAGCCAGCGATGTGTTGGCCCGCACCCACTACGCCGCGGTACCCACGGCGGCGACGTTGACCGGCGACGCAGGATTTTTCGACTGCAGCAAAGCGACCCGCCTACTCGGCTGGACACACGAGGATTAATCATGCGTATCCGTGACATCATCTGCTACCCGATCTGGGTGGGCAATCGCAACCAGTTGGTGGTGAAAATCGAGACCGACGAAGGCATCTCGGGACTGGGCGAATCGGGGCTGAGCGGCCGTGAGTTGGCCGTCATCGGCGCCATCAACCACTTCCGCGAGTTCTTGATCGGCAAAGACCCGATGCAGATCGGCCGCATCTGGCAGGAACTCTACCGCAGCCAGTATTTCGAGGGCGGGCGCGTGCTCACCGCGGCCCAGAGCGCCATCGATATCGCCCTCTACGACATCGCCGGCAAAGCTCTGGGGATCCCCGTGCACCAATTGCTGGGCGGCCACCAGCGCGACCGGATCCCCTGTTTCGTGACCACCAGCGGTGGCACGCCCGACGAGATGATCGCCAGCGCCCAGCTCCTCTGGGACCACGACTGGCGCGTCATCCGTACCGGCATGCTGCAGCCGCGCAACCACGGCGAAGGGGTCTTCGAGCCGCGTGAAACCCTGGGCATCACCGCCAAAACACTGGTGGCGATCCGCGAGCGCTTGGGCGACGAACTCACCCTGGGTATCGACTATCACCATCGGCTGTCGATCGCCGAGACGGCGTCGTTTTGCCAGAAAATGCCCGTTGGGACCATCGATTTCATCGAAGAACCGATCCCGACGAGTCGCCCGAGGCCTACGAGGCACTGCGCAAAATGACGCCGGTGCCCTTTGCCGTGGGCGAAGAGTTCGCCAGCAAATGGCAGTTCGCCCCCTTCATCGAGCGCCACCTGACCGATTTTGCTCGTATCGACATCTGCAACGTGGGCGGGTTCACCGAGGCGATGAAAGTCGCCGGGTGGGCCGAAACCCACTACATCGACCTGATGCCCCACAACCCGCTGGGGCCGATCTGCACGGCAGCGACGATCCACATGTCGGCGGCAGCGGCCAATTTCGCCTGGCTCGAAGTACGCGTCTCGCCCAGCGAAAACATGTACCGCGGCGACGGCATCAACGACGTCGACGTGCTCTTCCCCGTCCAGCCCAAACTCAACGGCACCGGCTTCGACGTGCCCATGACGCCCGGGTTGGGCATCGAATTCGACGAAGAAACCGCCAAGAAGCACAGCTGGAAATTCTGGGAAGCACCGCATCTGCGCCGCCGCGACGGTTCCGTCACCAACTGGTAAATGCCGCAGAAGGAGCAGGTATGGACCGAATCTTGGTCGGCAGTTATGCCAGCCCGCACGACGCGGGCATCCAGATCCTCGACATCGACCGCACCGGCGTCGTCACGCCCGTTGCGCAGCTGCGGGGCATCGCAAACCCGTCATTTCTGGTGCAAGCCGGCGCGATGATCTACGCCGTCTCCGAGACGAACGCCGGCAGCGGGCTCGCCGGCGGTGTGGTCGCCATCCGTGACAGCGACGGCACGCTGACCGCCGGCACCCGCCGCCCCAGCGGCGGCGATTGGCCCTGCCATGTCGCCCTCAGCCGCGACGGCCAGTTCGTCTTGGTCGCCAACTACGGCACGGGCAATGTCGGTCTGCTGCGCATCGGCACCAACGGCGACATCGCCGGTCTCAACGACCTGCAACAGCACAGCGGCAGCGGCCCCGTCGCCGGGCGCCAAGCCGGCACCCACGCGCATTCGACGTCGATCAGCCCCGACGGCCGCTTCGTCGTCGCGGCGGATTTGGGCAGCGACGAATTGGTCTTTTCGAGCATCCACCCCGCGACCAACACGCTGCGACGCGTGCACGCGGTGCGCACCACCCCCGGCCATGGGCCGCGTCACATGGCCTGGCACCCCAACAAACCGCTGTTGTACGTCGCCAACGAACTCAGCTGCACGGTGACGATCTACCGCTACGCCGACGACACGCTGCAGCCGCTGTGGGAGCACGCCACCAACCGCGACCCCATCGGCGAGTCGATCGTGTCGGATATCCACTTTTCCCCCGACGGCGAGTTTCTGTGCGTCGCCACCCGCGGCGAACACACCATCGCCACCTACAAACTGCACCCCGACGGCAACATGACGCGCTTGCACGTCGACGACGCCGGTGGTGCCTGGCCCCGCAATTTCTGCTTCAGCCCCGACGGCAGCGCACTGCTGGTGGCCTGCCAGCACGACAACCACATCGCGGTCCACCGACGTGACCCGCGCAGCGGCGCACTCGGGCCCATCACGCAGCGCATCCCCGTGCCCGGCGTCTCGTATGTGGCGTATCGGCAGCGGTAGAAAAACAGCCCGGCTATGCAGCGAGCACCGCACATATGTGCGGTGCTCGTTTTCTCTGTCTGCGTCTGAAAACCTCAGACCCGCGGATCGTCGAGGTGCGTGTAGGCGCCGCGCATGGCAAACACCCGCACGCGGATGATGTCACGCAGGTTGCGCAGCGCGTCGCGCAACGGGTCGACCTTGGTCTCTTCGCCGTAGTGCCAGAGCACCGGCAGTTCGGCGACGCGGTAGCCACGCATCACCGCGAGATAGAGGATTTCGACGTCGAACGCCGTCACCGCCGCACCGCGGATCACCGGCGCGTCGTCGCCGTAGATGCGGGCACGCCGAAACAAATCGTGCGCGACCGGTCGGCGGAACGCCTTGAACCCGCACTGGGTATCGTGGAAGTTGCCCACGACGAGGAGCCGGACCAACCCGTTGAACACCCGCCCCATCAGATGGCGGTGGAACGGCTCACCTTCGCGGTGCGCTCCTTGGCCCTCGCGCGAGCCGATGACCACGTCGTAGCCGAGCGTGAAGTGGGCAGCGACCCGCTCCCATTCAGCGATTGGGACGGCCAAATCGGCATCGCACAACAGCACGTAGTCACCGACCGCCGCCAACGCACCGGCCCGTACCGCGAACCCTTTGCCGCGGTGATCGAGCGCGAGCAACCGCAGCGCCGGCCAGTCTGCAGCGGCGTCACGGACAATCTGGGCAGTTGCGTCGCTGCTGCCGTCGTCGGCGACGAGGACCTCGACCGCCAACTGCGTCGTCGTCACATATGCTTTGACCGCCGCTAATGTGCTGGGCAAGCGGAGTTGTTCGTTGTACGCGGGGATGACAATCGACAAGACAGGGGCGCTCATAACACTACCTCATGTGGCACAGGTGGTGCCCCTACGGCGATTCGGTCAAAAAAAGCTGTGCCACGTCGACATGGCGCGGGATCTGCTTTCGCTTCTGGAGAAAACGCCCCAGCGCCGGAATGACCGCCAGCTGGCCACGGATGCGTGCCCGGGCCGCTGCCCCGCGGATATGCCGGAGTGCCTGGGCAAAAATCACCACCTGTTGCCAGAGCATCCGCGGCAGTGCGCGCCAGACGATGGCAGCGGGCATGTTTTTCACCCATACCAAGACGAAATTACGCCCGCAATAGTAGCTGGCCAACGTACCACCACCGGTCGCACTCAGGCGATGATAGACAACCGCAGTGGGCACATACAGCGTCCGCATGCCGTGGAGGCGCGCCCGTAGGTTGAGATCGACGTCTTCGCAGTACATCCCCAGATCGGGATCGAGGACGTTCCCGTCGACTGCCAACCGCGTCAGGGCACTCCGCCGATACGCTGCAGCACCCGCACACGGGCCAAAGACTTCTTGTTGTTGATTATAAACCGGGCCGTCGGGTTGCCAGACACCGCGGTTGCCGGGGATGCCGTCGACCCGATAGAAATCCCCGGCGGCGTGGAGCGTGTCGCGACGGTCGAAGAGCAGTAATTTGCTCGCTGCGAAGCTATATTCGGGATGTGCCTCGAGCGCTCCGATGAGCTCGGCCAGCCAGCGCGGATCGGCTTCGGTGTCGTTGTTGAGCAGCACGACATAGTCGCCGGTCGTCGCGGCGATGCCGGCGTTACAGGCAGCCACGAAGCCGGCGTTGCGCGGCATTTCGATGATGTCTATCTGGGGGTACTGGGTCTGGAGGAAGGAAACCGAATCATCGGTCGAGCAGTCGTCGACGACACTGATACGAACATCTGCAAGCCGTTCCTGCTGAAGCAGGGCGGGGATGCAGAGTTCCAAATGGCGGCGACCATTGTAATTGGGCACGATGACATCGATCACGCTTGCCCCTCGTGGGTGCTGCGGACGAATGCTTCCACGGCGTCTTGCCAGGGCCGGAAAACGATACCGTTCGCTGCGCCGACATAGTTGTTGAGCGCTGTGTACAGGGGAACACGACTCGGGCGGACAAACTCAGCCGACTTCATCGGCGTGAGTGTGACCGAGCTGCGACCAGCGGCTGCGAGCACCGCAGCAGCCAATGCGTAGCGTGAGCATGATCCGTGGTTCACAAAATGATACGTGCCGTAGGCATCGGTCGTGATGAGTTGCCCGAGGGCCACTGCCACATCACCGGCGTGTGTCGGTGAACCGATTTCATCGTCGACCATGCGGAGCGACGACTGCTCACTAGTCAGACGTAAAACAGTACGGATAAAGTTCCGTGTTCCACCGAAAAGCCACGCAACTCGCACAATGAACAGCCGATCGAGCACGTCGCGGGCGGCGCGTTCGCCGGCGTACTTCGATTGCGCATAGGGATTGATCGGATTGGGGAGGTCGTATTCGCCGTAGGGATGCGTCGCCGTGCCGTCGAAAACCTCGTTGGTGCTGATATAGACCATCCGGGCATTGGACTGGGCCGCGGCCTGGGCGACCCACCGCGTGCCTAGGGCATTGGCCCGATAGGCAGCCTCGGGGTCACGCGCACAACCGTCGACGTTGGTCATCGCACCGGCGTGGATGATCAGTTGTGGACGGACCGCGGCAATCGCCTGCGTCGTGCGGGATTCGGCGAGCTCGATTTCGGCATGCCCGAACGCATAGAGTTCGTGTTGCCCCTGCAACTGCTGCATGACTGCGTGGCCGAGTTGCCCATTGGCACCGGTGACTGCTATCCGCATGGCCCAGACTCCGTTGTGGTGAATCGTCTGTGGCTATGGTAGAGCATCCCCCCGTAGCGCGTCAAACACACGTTTGGCGCGTGCTGGTGTACAATCGGGGTATCCATCACAGGGAGGAATCGGCACCATGACCACTGCCATGCAGCGTATCGACCGCTACATCGACCAGCATCTCGACGAATTCGTCGCCACCCTCGGCGAGCTCTGCGCCATCCCCAGTGTGGCAGCCCAAGGCATGGGAATCGCGCCGTGCGCCGAGCGTGTCGCTGACCTCTTGACGAGTGTCGGCCTGCAGGCCACGCTCATGCCCACCGCCGGCAACCCCGTCGTCTACGCCGAAGCGACCGGTTCGCGCGACACCACGCTCCTCTGCTACAACCACTACGACGTCCAACCCGCCGAACCCTTCGACCTCTGGCACAGCGACGCCTTCACGCTGACACGCAAAGACGACCTGCTCATCGCCCGCGGCGTCGCCGACGACAAAGGCGAGTTGGTCAGTCGTATCGCCGCAATCGCCGCCGTCAAACACGTCTTCGGCGAATTGCCCATCGGGCTCAAGTTCCTCATCGAGGGCGAAGAAGAAATCGCCTCGCCCAATCTGGCTCCGTTCATCCACGCCAATGTCGATCGCCTCCGGGCCGATGCTTGCGTGTGGGAGTTCGGCACGCATAACGCCGACGGGACGCCCATCAGCTATCTGGGTCTGCGGGGCATCTGTTACCTCGAGCTCTCGGTCGAGACCGCCAAAATCGACACCCACTCGGGGATCGCCGGCTCGATTTTGCCCAACGCAGCGTGGCGGCTGGTGTGGGCGCTCAACACGTTGAAAAACCAAGACGAGCGCATCCAGTTGCCCAACTTCTACGACACGGTCATCGCGCCCACCGCCCGCGACATGGAGCTGCTGGCGGCGCTGCCCGACAACGACGAAGAAATGCAGGAGCTCTTCGGCAACACGTCGTTTTTGCGCAATGCCAGTGGCGTCGAGCTGCGCCGCCGCGAGATCTTCGAACCGACCTGCACCATCTGCGGCATCGGTTCGGGCTACCAGGGTGCCGGTCAAAAGACCGTCTTGCCGGCACGGGCGAGTGCCAAAGTCGACTTCCGTCTCGTACCCGACCAGAAGCCCGACGACGTCGTCAAGCAACTCCGCGCACACTTCGACGCCCACGGATTCAATGACATCCAGATCACGGTGGTCGGCGCTGGACGACCAGCCCGCACCGACCCCGATCACCCGTTGGTGCAGCAATTGGTCGGTGCGGCGCAGGATGTCTATGGCAAAGAGCCGTTGATCTGGCCGATGTCGGGCGGATCGGGGCCGAATTACTTGTTTTCCCACGACATCGGCGTCCCGATTGTGACGCTGGGGGTGGGGTATTCGGGGTCACGGATCCATGCACCGAATGAAAACATCAGGCTCAACGATTTCCGCAATGGTATCCGTCACATGGCAGCGTTGATGGTCCGGATGGGCGCATAGAAAACCGTTTTCGTACTGCATGCGCCACCCCGCGGACCAACGCCCAGCGGGGTGGCGTACATCTGTACAACTGAAAAAATTACGAATATTAAGAAATCTCCAAATTTCTCCATAAATATGCATGCTGCGCTGTCGACGATAATCTTTTTCATGATATAATCAGGTTGTCAATTGACGTATCGAACTTTCGGCACGCATCTCGAAGTCCCACCTTCCGCCACCCGTTCACGGTGCACCCGGCAGGATGTGAGTTCAAAGTTGATACGCAGACCGGTCAGGCAGTGGGGAACGACCACGGGATTGGCATTAAGTACGGTTTATGCGGGACTTTTTTCGGTTCCGCAGATGTCCAGTGGTGGGCAGAGGGAGTGGATTGTAATGCGTGTCAAGCTTTTTGTTGGTAATTTGCCCTGGCGTATGACGAGTGAAGATCTGGGGAACACGTTCGCCGAGCACGGCGAAGTGATCAGCGCACGTGTCGTCATCGACCGTGACACCCAGCGCTCACGCGGGTTCGGCTTCGTCGAGATGGAAGTGGAAAACGTCGAAGACGTGATTTCCGCGACCAACGGTCTCGAAGTTGCTGGCCGTCAGCTGCGCGTGAACGAATCGGACGAGAAGCCCGGCTTCGGTTCCGGTGCACCGCGCCGCGCGCCGCGCGACGACAACCGCTACTAAGCAACAAATACATTCCACGAGCGGAGGCCGGGTGCGCCTCCGCTCGTTTTTTTGTGTGGCACCCCCCCTATAATGGGCTCATCACGCAGTGAGGAGGGCACTATGCGCACCGTACGATTAGGCCGGAGTGGCCTGCACGTCAGCGAAATCTGTCTGGGCACGATGACGTTCGGCAACCAAGCCGACGAAGCGACGTCACACGCGATTCTCGATGCCGCCGTCGCCCGCGGCATCACCTTCATCGACACGGCCGATGTCTACCCGTTGGGGGGCGACTACGCCAGCGCTGGCCGCACCGAAGTCATCATCGGCAACTGGCTCAGAGCCCGGCA
>JBJOJU010000275.1:0-4278 GCA_046046485.1 Chloroflexota bacterium
CAAACTATTTTTAACAAAATGCGTGTTGATTGTCAAAAATGCGTCGTTTGAGTAATTCATGAGAGAAAATGTAAATTTTTTACAGAGAAAAACCAGATATGTTGTATATGCAACATATTAACTCGAGGAGTGTACGTTCTTTCAGGCAGTGCACAACGAAAACGGGTAGAATCGTGGGAGGAATGAAAAAGGAGCGACTATGGATCTCCAGCGAATCTGCCGCATGTTAGCGGCCCAATCGGTGACCATCGCCGCATTGACCAGTGACCTGACCGATGCCGAAGCAGGCCAGGATTATGGCGTACCGGGTTGGACGGCCAAACAGGTGATGGGGCACCTCTACGACGAGGAGCGCTACGACTTCCGCGTGCGGGTGTTTCAGACAATGACTGCGCCGGATGCGCCACTGCCCAGTATCGACCCTGAAGGGTGGGTCACCGCCCACCAATACGCCGAACAGCCGTTTGCAACGCTGCGCGACGGGTTTCTGCTCGAACGCCGCAACAGCATCGGTTCGCTCGAGCAGTACACCCGCACCAATTGGAAGCAGACGTTACAACACCCACAGTTGGCAGAACTGACCGCAGCTGACATCTTGTGGTCGTGGGTCGCGCACGACGTGCTGCATATCCGCCAGTTGACCGAATGGCGCTACGCCATGGTACGCAGCCAGTCTGCCCCGCATCGAGTCGGTTACGCGGGCGACTGGTAGAGCTCGGCGGCTTTCTTGGTGCCGATGCGATAGTGGATGAACAAGCCTGCACCGATGAAGTGCAGTGCGGCAGCCACGATGAGCGCGGTGGTCGTGTCGGTCCAGCGGGCAATGGCGGTCCCTGCCAGTGGGCCGACGAGGCGGACACCGAACATGACCATCCGCTCCGACGGCATCACGGTGGTGATGTAGCCCGGCGGGCAACTGTCGAGCAGCACATCGAGGATGACCAACTCGATCCCTGCGGTACAGACGCCCCAGACCGCAGCAAAGTAGACCAGCGGTTCCATCGCCGGTGCGAGCGCCGTGATGAGCGGGTATGCACCGAGCCCGAGCAGACAGACCCACAGAATTGCCACCCGGGCGTTGTAGCGGGTGGCAAAATAGGCACCCAAGGTGTAACCGAAGAGCAGTGTCACACTCTGTACCATCGACACCAAGCCGATACTCGCGTCGTCAGCGTGCAGCACGCGCACCCAGTGTAGCGGAAACAACGGCTGGGCCATTGTCATGCCCAATTGAAAGACGGCTTGACATAAAACAAAGAGCCGAAATGCCGGGTATGCGCGGAAGTTCTGCACGATGAGCGCGAATGCGCTGCCGATGCTTTTCGGGGGAACGACTTGCTCGCGCCGTTCGGCGGGGACTTCGTAGCGGCGGGCAGGGAAGAACGCTAAAGCAATGAAGAGCGAAGCAATCCCGATGACTGTGGCGTAGGCATCGTTGCCGGTGTTTTTGGCGAGGTAGAGGCCTGCGAGATAGACCGCGATACCGTTGCTGACACCGAGGATCGACCAGCGCAGGCTCATGAGAAAATAGCGCCGCCCGACATCGATAATCGAGCCCATCACGACGTTGAACACCAGCGTCAGACTCGCCTGAGGAATCGTCGAGAGGGCAGCGATAGCCAACATGGCGAGGATCGCGGTGTCACGCTCGAAGAAGAGCGGCATCAGTGCCATCAGCGGGTAACTGAGGAAGAGAAACAACCGGCTCCAAGCATACCAGGGGATCACCGAACGACTGCGGGCGATGAGCATCCCGATGGGGACCGCCAGCAACAGCCCGGCCAGTGCCGGGAGCGACGATAAGAGCCCGACTGCCAAGGGGTCGGCGCCGAGCCGGGTGAAGAGTACGGGTATAAAAATCTGCACACCTTCGACGACACCCACACCCAATCCGTCGTACATGCCGCGTGCCATGTTGCGTTCGTCCCCGTCTTTGGGGTTGATATACCACTCAGGCACTCGGAGTGTCCGCAACACTGCGGCGAATTGTGTGTTCATGCCGGTTCCTCGATAATATGCACCACAAGTATACCGGTTATGAGAGACACGTGAGCCAGCGCACCATCGTATTCATCGCCCTCGGATCGGCCGGCAATCGGCGCCCGTTCGTCGCAGCCGCACTCGCGTGTCGAGCGGCGGGGTTTTCGGTGCGCTGTTTGACGACACCTCCCTGGCAGCAATGGCTCCAACAGTTGGGGATACCGGTGACGCTCCTGTCGGCGCAGGCAGCTGCGCTGTTGAGCCAGGGAGCGGACTACCCCGACATCCCCGAGAGCGCAGTGGCGGTCGGCCGCCTCGGCCGACTGCGCCTCTGGTACGGCGGGTTCGCGCACCGAACCACGGTTGCCACTGAGTTGGCACGGCACTTTGCTGACGCTGCAGCGGTCGTCGCCAGCGTCGGGCTGCCCGCGTTGCGGCGGGTTCTGGCAGATTGGGATATCCCAGTTATCTGGGTTTCCCGTGCGGGGATTCCTGCCGATACTAGCCTCGTGCATGCTCCGGTGTTGGGTATTAGCGCTCCAACGCTCTACCCAGCTGTGATGCCGCAGGTGCCGTTGCACCGAGTCATCGGCGAGTGGTTGTTGCCTGAATCGGATGGCCTCCCCGCTCCACTCGAACGATTTGTGCGAGTGAATCGACCGTTCGTGGTGATGCTCCACGGTGCATACCACAGCGCAGAGAGTCGGGCGGTCACGACGCTCGCTGTGTCGTGTGCCCATGATCTCGGGCTGCGTGCGTTGGTCGTGTGGCCCGAAGACGACGACACCCTCGCGTCCGACGAACAGACATTCGTTTGGAATCATTCGGTGTCACAACAACGGGTCTTGGCAGCCGCGGCTGCCGTGATCCACCCGGGTGGGGCGGGGACGACGCACCGGGTGGTGCGCGCCGGGGTGCCCAGTGTGCCCGTCGCGCTCTGTGCCAGTGATCAGGTGTGGGCGGAACACAGTTTGCGGGTACAATTAACACCGGCGTTCCTCACTGCGCAGCGGTTGTCGCGTACGGCGTTGAGTGACGCGCTGGCCCATTGTGTGACCGATGTCAGCTACCGGTACCGCGCACGCGCACTGGCGACGCAGATGGCATCCGACCACGGGTTAGAACAACTCGCAGCCGTACTCCGGCCGTACACAGGAACCGCATGACACTCCCCACCAGACAGCGCTATCTGTCACTCCTGAAAACCTATTTTTGGCCACAACGGACACACGTCACGTTGTTGATCGTCCTTATCGTGACCGACAACATTCTGTTGTTGTTCGGGCCACGGCTGTTGTCGCAATTCGTCGACGGTGCGGCTGCCGGTGTCGCGTCGGATGTCCTGATCTGGTTGAGTATCTGGTACATCGTGGCTGCGCTCGCTCAGCAGGCAAGCACGATGTCGGCTACCTATGTGGGCGAATCGATCGGGTGGCGTGCGTCGAACAATCTGCGCGCCGACCTGGCGGAACACACCCTCGCGCTCGACATGTCGTATCACAAAAAGCAGACTCCGGGCATCATGATCGAGCGCATCGACGGTGACGTCGCCAGTTTGAATCGGTTTTTCTCGCAGATGGTGCTGCAGATCGGTGGCAGTGTGCTGCTGCTCTTTTCGACGGTGGGTGTCTTGTTCTGGACCGAATGGCGCTTCGGGTTGCTGCTGCTGGGCTATGCGGTGATTTCGATGACCGTGCTGTTCCTCCTGCGTGGTGTGGCTGTGCCCTATTGGGAAGCGGGGCGTGAAGCCGCGGCGCAACTCTTCGGGTTCCTCGAGGAGCGCTTGGCTGGCCTCGAAGACATCCGTGGGTTGGGAGCCCGGTTGTTTGTGCTGCGGCGCCTCAATACCCTGATGGCAGCGAAAAACGAAAACGACGTCAAGGGCCGCTTCTGGGGTTCGCTGACGTGGATGATCCCCATGGTGCTCTCGTCGATCCTGACCGTGATGATTCTGGTCATTGGGGTGTGGCTCTACCTCAAAGGCGAAATCACTATCGGGTTGATCGTGATGACGATGTTCTACGGCGACATGATCATGCGGCCCATCCGCACGATATCGAACGAAATCGACCAGCTGCAGCAGGCGTCGGCGGGTATCATGCGCATCGCAGAGCTGCGTGAAGTCACGTCGCGCTTGGTCGACGGCACACAAACGATGCCCGCGACCATACCGCCGGTGTCCTTTGAAAACGTCACGTTTGCCTATCAAGACGATGTGAACGCCGCCCCCGAGGAACCGGTCCTCAAAGATGTGTCGTTTGCGATCCCCGCGGGCAAAATCGTCGGGCTGCTGGGCCG
>JBJOJU010000303.1:0-2616 GCA_046046485.1 Chloroflexota bacterium
AAACTGCCGAAATCGGCGACAACGTGATGCTCTACCAAGGGGTGACCCTCGGCGGCACCGGCAAACAGTCGGGCAAACGCCACCCCACCCTCGACGACGGCGTCATCGTCGGCGTCGGTGCCAGTATTCTGGGCGCGATCCGCGTCGGCGCTGGTGCGCGTATCGGCGGTGGCGCCGTCGTCGTCAAAGACGTGCCCGCCCACAGCACGGCTATCGGGATCCCCGCTCGTGTGGTGGCGACCCGCGACCCAGTGACGGGCGAAACCCGGCGCGTCGAAGAACTCCCCGACCCCGAAGGCGACATGCTGCGCGAGCTGCGCAACCGCGTCCTCGAGCTCGAAAGCCGCCTCGACGAACTCGCGGCGCACACGACCACCCATCATCACCATCACACTCCCGACCTGCTGCAGGGTGACATCTGGAAGCAGCTCGAGCACCCCGACGATACCCCTACCGCATCCTAGAGCCCCTGCAGAAAGGGTCACGCCATGAGTATTACTCTCTACAACACGATGACACGGCGCAGCGACGAGCTACAACCGATTACCCCCGGGCTGGTGCGGATGTACGTCTGTGGTGTCACCGTCTATGACCGTGCGCACATCGGGCACGCCATGTCGGCGATGGTCTTCGACGTGCTGCGGCGCTACCTCGAGTTCCGCGGGTTGCAAGTCATGCACGTCGTCAACTTCACCGATGTCGACGACAAAATCATCAACCGGGCAAATGCCCTCGGGCGTGACCCCGTCGAGCTCGCGTCGAGCTACGTGACCGAGTTCCGCGAGGACCTCGAAGCGCTGCACATCAAGCCGGCCACGGTCTACCCGCGGGTGACCGAGTCGATGCCGCAGATCATCGCCTTCATCGATAAACTCATCGCGAACGGCTACGCCTACGCTGCCGACGGCGATGTCTACTTCCGCGTCGCCAAAGACAGTGACTACGGTCGTCTGTCGGGTCGCAATCTGACCGAGATGGTCTCGGGTATTCGCTTCGACGTCGATGCCCGCAAAGAACACCCCGGCGACTTCGCCCTCTGGAAAGGCGCCAAGCCCGGTGAACCGGCCTGGCCGTCGCCATGGGGCGGTGGCCGACCCGGCTGGCACATCGAGTGCTCGGCGATGTCGCTCGACCACCTCGGCGAAGAGATCGACATCCACGGCGGCGGCAACGACCTCGTCTTCCCCCACCACGAAAACGAAATCGCCCAGAGCGAGAGCCTCACCGGCAAGACGTTTGCACGGCACTGGATCCACAACGGCATGCTCCAGATCCAGACGAAACTCGACGACGGCAGCTACAAGCTCGAAAAGATGTCCAAGTCGTTGGGCAACGTGGTCACCATCCGCGAATTCTTGGCCGACCACCCCGCCGATGCGCTGCGCTTGGTGGTGTTGTCGAGCTACTACCGCAACCCGTTGGCCTACGGTACCGACATCGTCGCCGACCAAGAGCGCAAACTCGACCGCATCCGCGGGGGCTTGGTGCCCGCGACTGGCACGGTCACCAGCGGTGAGGCGGTCGACCGGCTCGTCCACGCGACTGCTGCCGCCCGCCCGGCGTTCATCACCGCGATGGACGACGACCTGAACACCTCGGTGGCCCTGGCGACGATTTTCGAACTGACCCGACAGATCAATGTCGCCCGTGACGCCGGTGTGAGTGGCGCGGCGTTTACTGCAGCCCAGCAGGAACTGCGCGATCTCTGCGCGGTCTTGGGGCTCACGCTCGAAGCAGGGCCGTCGAAGGTCGCCGAAGCAGCGCCGTTCATCGAGTTGCTCATCGAACTGCGCACCGAACTCCGCAAAGCAAAACAGTACCAACTCGCCGACGTGGTGCGAACCCGTTTGGCAGATCTGGGCGTCACCCTCGAAGACAGTGCCGCTGGCACGCGATGGAAGGCATAACCAATGGCATGGCTCGAATGTAGCGTCGAAGTCGAAGCAGAAGCAGTCGAATCGGTCAGCGAGCTCATGGGTTCGTACGGGTACAACAACGGCGTCGCCGTCGACCAACCGGTCATCCATGGTGCAGACGGCCCAGATTACAAGTACGACACCGAACGACCGGTGATTGTGCGGACGTGGATCCCCGTCGACCGCAACAGCGAAGAGACGCGTTCGAAGCTCGAACAGGCGCTCTGGCACCTGAGCCTGCTGCGCAAAGTCGGGCCACTCAAAGTCACCCAGCTCGAAGAACAACTCTGGGCCGAAGCCTGGAAGAAACACTACACCGTCCAGCGCATCGGGAAGCGCTCGGTCATCGTTCCGTCGTGGCTCGAGTACGCCCCGCTTCCCGATGACATCGTCCTCAAACTCGACCCGGGCATGGCGTTCGGGACCGGCCTGCATCCCACCACCCGCATGTGCACCCAGTTGCTCGAGGAATACATGCCCGCCGACACCCGGGTCATGGACCTCGGCTGCGGCTCGGGCATCCTCGCCATCGTGGCAGCCCACCTCGGCGCCCGCGAGATTCTGGCCATCGACACCGACCCCATCGCCGTCGAAGCGACCATCGCAAACGCTCAGATCAACGGCGTCGCCGGTTCGATGAAAATCCTCGAGGGTAGTCTGGGCAAAGGGAACTCTCTGGGCCACTGGCTGAGCTGGGATG
>JBJOJU010000256.1:0-4360 GCA_046046485.1 Chloroflexota bacterium
ATTTTTGACACCGGGCTTCCAAGTGCATAGCCGGCGCGCACTGATGCTCGAGACCCTCACCAATGTCTAATGGAACACCCCCGAAAAACTCGCCGAAGCGACGATGGATGCCTTCTACATCAACAACTACAACCTGGCAGGGTTCACCGGGCCCAGCCTGTCGTTGAGCGCGTCGTTGACCGCGTTGTGTAGTTCGTTCGGGTGGACGTGCACCGGGCGCAACCCGCACGGTATCACCTCGATGAACCACTTCAACGCCGATCAAGCCACCTGCGGCTACGGCTGCTCGGGCAACCCCTACGACGCGTGGTGGGCGTTCGATGTGCTGGGTTGGGGCGATAGCCACGAGATGGGGCATAACATCCAGGCGCTGCATATCGACGACAGCAGCGGCAATCGGGCGACCGGCGAGGTCTCGAACAACATCTACCCCTCGCACATCATCTACGCGTGGAACAAGACGCATACGCGTGGAACAAGACGCACCCCAGCCAGTATCGTGTCCCGTCGCACGAGCTGGAACAGGATTTGTTCTACAAAGGGCTGAATGTCGCCCAGACGAAAGCCAACCCCAAGACCGCGGTCAACGACACGGTGTGGCACGGCGATGCGCCGACGAACTCGGTCTTGGCACCGACCGAAGTCAACTGGGGCATGTACCGGCTGAGTTTCTACCTCCAACTCATCCAACAAGCCCGCACGCTGACGACGGTCACGATGGGCGACGGCGGGTGGGACCTGGTCACGATGCTGTATATGCACGACCGGTTACTCGGTGCCAATCGTGGTTCCGATGCCAGCTGGGATGCCATCAAGGCCAGCTTGGGGATGAGCACCTATACCAGCACCGAGGCACGGGCAATCGACAACAATTCGTTGTTCTTGGTACGGGCGTCATGGCTGTTGAAAACCGACCAGCGACCGTTTTTTGACCTGTGGGGTATCGACTACGATGCGAAAGCGAGCGCACAAGTGACTGCCTATGGCTTCCCTGCCGCCGAAAAGCGCTACTACTACTGGGCATACGACAGCGCGGGTAACCCGCAGTGGGCAGACGACGCGCTCGGTTCGTTGCCGGTCGACGGGACGACGCGCACGATTCCGCGCTACCCGATGAACTATGTGATCACCCCGGGCGATACCCGCAGTATCCCCCGCGGGACGACCGTCGACCTGATGGCCTATGTCGGTGCGGCAGGTAATGTGTCGTTCAACGTCGACGGCAGCCCGATTAGTGGTTGTAGTGCGGTCGCCACCGCGGCGCGTACCGCAGATCAACCAATCGACAGTAGTATCCACGACATCGTCGCCACTTGCCGTTGGACGGTGCCCAACAGTCTGGGGCCGGTGACACTCACCACCGTCCTGTCGCCGACAAACCCGAGTTGGCTGAGCTCGACCTCGCGCACGGTCGTCGTGCAAATAGCGGGTGATGCGACAGCGAAACCCACACTCACCGCTTCGCAGACGTCGACGGTCACGCAGACCCCCAGTACGACTCCCACTGCGTCGCTGACCCCCAGTGTGACGCCGACGTATGCCGGTGTCGTCGCGAGTGCGACGTTCACCAAGGCACCGACGAAAACCACTGCACCCAAAACCGCCACGCCCACGTCAACCCCGAGCCGGACTGCAGTTCCGGCCACTGCGACGGCCACTCCGAGACCGGCGACTGCGACCAAGGCGCCGCCGACCCGGACCGCGACGAAAATGCCCGCGACCCGGACCGCGACCAAGGTGCCCCCGTCTCGGACTCGGACACCGATCAAGCCACCACCGACCAAGACCCGCACACCCACCAAACGTCGCTGACCATCCCCTCGGCTGTATCGTCCGCTCATACCCCCTGCGCACACGTGTGCGCAGGGGGCTCTCGGCTGGAGAGCAGCGCGGCGTGCATACCGGTGTGGTCCGTTTCTCTCTTTGTATAGAAAAACAAAGGAATGTGTGGGATGATGACACATGTCGGAACAATTTTCGATGGACAACGTCGAACATATGGATGCCGAAAGGAAACACAGATGCCACGACGACTCTTGCACGGACTCAGTGTCGGAATGTTTTTACTCGCCGCAGCGTACTCGGTGCCTGCTCCTGCAGCGGCTGCGCTGCGCTGCACGATCACTGGTACCCCTCGGGCCGATGTCCTCCGAGGCACCACGCGTGCCGATGTCATCTGTGGGTTGGGTGGCAACGACACCCTCACGGGCGGCGACGGCAATGACATCCTGCTCGGTGGCGACGGCAACGATGTGCTGCAGGGCGGGAACGGCACCGACACGATCGACGGCGGCACCGGCTCCGACAGTGGCAGCGGCGGCGCAGGCAATGATACCCTCAACGGTGGCGACGGCGGCGATACGCTCGCGGGTGACACCGGCAACGATACGCTCAACGGTGGCAGCGGCAACGACACCCTCAACGGCGGCACCGGTGCAGACACCGCAAACGGTGGCACGGGCAATGATCGCCTCAATGGTGACAGCGGCGCAGACGACCTCAACGGCGACGGCGGTGCTGATACTCTCAGCGGCGGTGCCGACAACGATGCCCTCGACGGCGGCTCTGACGGCGACCTCCTCAACGGTGGTACCGGCAATGATCATGCCGACGGCGGCACCGGCAATGACACGCTGAACGGCGGCGATGGTGCAGATGTGCTGGACGGCGAGGCCGGCAGTGATGACCTCAACGGCGACGCCGGCGACGATTCGTTGAGCGGCGGCACGGAAGGCGACGACCTCGACGGTGGCGCAGACGACGACACCCTCAGTGGCGGCAGCGGCGACGACCACGGCGTGGGTGGCAGCGGCGACGATGCAATCGCCGGCGGCGACGGCGTCGACACGCTCGAGGGTGGTGCCGGCTCCGACAACATGGACGGCAATGCCGGTGCCGACACGATGCACGGCGGCACCGAGAACGACGTGATCGACGGCAACACCGGCGCCGACACGATCAGCGGCGATGCCGGGAATGACACGCTGAACGGCGACGAAGACAACGACGACATATTGGGGGGCGGTGGCACTGATCGCATCGACGGTGGTTTCGGTGACGACCACCTCGACGGCGGTGACGACGCCGACGAAATCGAAACGGGCGACGGCACCGATGCCTGCTTCGGTGGCAGTGAAGACCACGTCTTCGGCGATTGCACCCCCGAAGAGACCAGCATCGAAATCGAACCCAAGAGTGCTTTCGGTGGCAGCCTCAGCGCCGGCAGCTCCTTTACGATGGAATACGAAGTTTCGTCGGACAACGGCGTCGACTGGTCCGAAGTATTTGTGGCAGGCGATGACGGCGAGACCGACTGGTGTGGTGCCGGGATCCCCACGGTCCTCGAAAACGAGGGCGAGACGATCCTCTACGAGATGACGTGTACAGTCCCCGCCGATGCGGTGAACGGCATGTATGCGCTCTACATCGGGGCTGCCGACCTGTCGGGCAATTGGTACCAGGCTGCGTTGCCGTTTGTGGTGGGTGGTGGCAGCAGTGATGCCACGGCACCAGTCGTCAGCGACATCACGGCGCCCGCGACGGTCACACGCAGTGCGAGCTTCACGATTACCTATCGGGTCACCGATGAGAGCGGTGTGGCGAACCTGCCCGGTGGGATGCCGTTCGCGCTGGTTCGCTTGGTGAAGCGCGGCTACGAGTTCGGTGACGACGACGACATCGAAGAATGGTTCACCCTCACCGCACCGGTCAGCCGCACGAGTGGTGACGACCTCGATGGTCTGTACGAACAGGCGTTTCGCGGCAACGGCGAAACCAAACCGGGCACCTACGAGCTCTGGCTCGTCGCGGCGGACCGTGTCGGGAACATGACCTTCGCCCAGACCGGGACGAGCATCACCGTCACACGCTGAGTCAGCAAAAAACCGCCGGCGCAGCATTGCACCGGCGGTTTTTTGTTGTCCGGCGACCATCACCACCGCTATCGGATGTATAGTAGGCAGCGACGAGTGATGGACGAGGGCAAGAAATGGTGCAGTTCCTCCGCAGCGGTATCACGGCTACAGGTGCGTATCTGCACCGCACGTGGCCCGTGTGGGCCGTGACCACGGTGGTGTTTTGGGCGTGTATCGTCGCGGCGGTTGTCGGGCAGCGCACAGCCACGGAACGAATCGAACGAGCAGCGGGGTGTGTCGCCCCGGGGATGCCCAACGACCAGCGGGCTGCGGCACGCGGCATCGACAAAGACGAGTATCGCGTGCTGTTCGGCTACAGCGAGATCAATAGTATCGAGTACTGTCGGATGTCGGACGCCGACCTGCAGGCAAAGATTGCTTTGGCTGCAGCGCGCAAAACTGCCGCCGAAGCCGAAGGTGCCGGTGGGCTCTGGCTTCGCTTCGAA
>JBJOJU010000333.1:0-6327 GCA_046046485.1 Chloroflexota bacterium
GAGTAACCACGCTTTACGCTGGAGCCCGCCCGCATAGCCGGTGAGTGCCCCCTCGCCCCGATGACTCGGTGGCACGGCAAGACGATGGCGATCGGGTTGAGCCCATTGGTGCGCCCCACAGCCCGGGTCGCGGTCGGGTTGCCGATGCGCGCTGCCTGCTGGCCGTAGGTCGCCGTCTGCCCCGCCGGGATGGTGCGCAGGGCGAGCCACACCGCTTGTTGGAAGGCAGTCCCGCCCGTTTCGACCGGGATATCGTCGATGGCGGTCAGCGCGCCGGCGAAATACGCAGCGAGCTTGTCTTTCACCCCGTGCGGGTCTGCGCCGCTGCGGAGCGTGTATGCAGTGCCGTAGCGACTGCGCAGCAGCTGGTGCATGCGGTCTTCGTAGTCGTGATAGTCGAGAAAGGCGACCGCGGTCGCCGTACTGACGAGCAAGATTTCTCCCACCGGCGACGCGATCCGCGTCATTTCGAGCATCTGCATGCGGGCAATCCTTTCCCCACTCAACACCTCTATGGTACGCCCGCCTGCACCGGTCGTCGTGCTGATTTGTGCCCTGTGCGTCAGATTTGCTCAGTAACCGCTCATCCGTGGTTGGTACAATACACCACAGTATTCAAAAATCGGAGCGTATCTGACATGCGTTCGTTCCTCAAATTCCGCCTCCCCCTCTGGTTTGTGTTGCCGGTCGTGCTGTTTGTCTGCGCCATTTCGTTGGGCGGCGGATATCTCGCAGCGACCCGGCTCACGACCCCGTGCCCGTTGACCGCAGACGATTGCCAACGGTTGAATCGGCTCTATGCCGCCTGGCAGATCGTCACCGAAAATTATGTCGACCCATCCTCTGCCACCAGCGAATCCCTGGTGGATGGTGCCATCACCGGCATGGTCGACAGCCTGGGAGACAAGGGCCACAGCCGCTACATGTCGCCCAAAGACGCTGCCCAGGAAAAAGAGGCACTCGATGGCACCTTCGAGGGCATCGGCGCGTACCTGAGCGAGCGCGACGGCTTCGTCATCATCGCCGCGCCGATCGAGGGCTCACCCGCCGAGAAAGCGGGTATCCGCCCCGGCGACCGGATATTGACGGTCGACGGTGTCGACATGAAGAGCGCATCCATCAGTGAGCTCCAGGGTAAAGTGCGCGGGCCGGCCGGGAGCACGGTCAACCTGGTCGTCTTGCACGAAGACGGGCAGACCGAGACGATCGCGATCGTACGCCAGAGCATCGAAATCCCCAGTGTGACCTGGAGCATGCTGCCCGACAACGTGGCATTCATCCACCTCAACCAGTTTTCGGCCCAGGCCTCCGACGACACCGCTGCGGCACTGGCAGCAGCCCGCGCTGCCGGGGCGACGGCGATTATCTTCGACGTGCGCAACAACCCGGGCGGCTATGTCGACCAGCTGATGCAGGTCGCTGGGCAGTTTTTACCCAAGAACAGCACCGTGCTCATCGAAGAGACCCGTGACAAGACCCAGACCAAATACACCACCGAAGACGAACCGACCACCGCCGACCTGCCGATGGTGGTGCTGATGAACAGCAACAGCGCGAGTGCCGCCGAGATCTTGTCGGGTGCCCTCAAGCACGCCAAGCGCGCCTACCTCATCGGCGAACCGACCTTCGGCACCGCCACCGTGCTGCGACCATTCGACCTCGATTCAGGCGCGCAGATCCGCCTGGGTACTACTCAATGGCTGACCCCCGACGGTCAGGTCGTGCGCGGGGTGGGCATCGACCCTGACCAGCTGGTCATCTTGGGCAATCTCTCCGACACGTTGACGCCCAAGCTCGCGAGCACGCTGACCGCCGCAGAGCTCCTGGCCAGCAAAGACGCCCAACTCGTGGCAGCGTACGAGTACCTGCGCTAGTCGTTTCATCAGGCAGAGGCAGGGGGAAAACACGCGGGGGGCGCGCTGCGTCCCCCGCTTGCTATTGCCGGCACTGGTCAGCGAAAACGGGTCCAGAGGGCGTCGAGAATCAACCCCGCGAAAAACAATAACCCGAATAAGCGCGTGTGCACGAAGGCATACGGGGCATACCAGAGGGGCCAGACATCGGGCGGGTAATCGGCCGGCGGTGTCTCGGGGCGCTCGGTGCCGAACACCTTGATGGCGGCCCAGCCGGCTGCACCTGCCAACACGACGGCTGCCATGATTGGCGTCAACGTGCCGCGCACGATCAACCACCCCACCACGACATACTGGGCGGCGATGAGCAGCACGGCGACTGCTTTCGCCACCCGCGGCCCTAAAATCACCGGGAGTGTGTAGATCTTCGACGCTTTGTCGGCACTGCTTTTGTCGATGTGCTTGCCGAACAACACCGTCGTGGCGGCCAATGTCTGGGGCACGCTGATGAGCACCGCGTCCCACGACCAATTGCCGGTGATGACGAAATAGCCGCCGCCCACCATCAACGGCCCCCAGATGACAAACACCGCCACTTCACCCAACCCGATGTACTTGAGCGGCCAGGTGTAGAAGACCACGAACGCCGCCCCCGCCAGCAGCAGATACAAGGCTAGCTCGCCACGCAGGTAGACCAAGTACGCACCCGGCACGAGCGCGATGATGCCGGTGACGACGATGTAGACGAGCAACCCCTTTTGGTCGAGTAGCCCGTGCACGAGCGGCTGCGGGCCGTACTGCGCACGGAAGTAGTTGTTGTGATCGACCCCCGCCCGGTAATCCATCAGGTCGTTGATGAGATTGTTGGCGGCGTGTGCCATCGTCAGCCCCACGAACAAGCAGACCCACAAGAAGCCGTCGAAGAGCCCGTCGTGCCATGCCCAGACACCGGCAATCATCGCCGACGTCGCCGTCATCACCAGCACTGCCGCACGCGACGCGACCAACCAGCGCGCGACGACGTCGAGCGACAGCCACTCTTCTTTCGACAGCCGGGGGATGGTCTTGAGGGCTTTGCCCCACATCGCCACATTCATATGCACTTCCTCACACAGTGAATGCGGTGATGATACCACGGCGACGCCGCAATGCAAGACGGGAATCCATCAATCACACCGCAACGCGAGCATGGCTGCACAGCGGATACCCTCTGCCACAAAACCGTATCCCAGTGCTACCACGGCGCCGATGACGAGCAGGCCGCACAGCACGTGCAGCCACTGCCGCGGTGGTGGCGTCGCGACGAGCCGGAGCCCACACCAGCATGCCCAACCGAGGGAAACTCCCAGTACCACCATTTCGCCCAGACCGGTCTGGTCGTCGAATGGTCGGATCCAGCGGTACCAGGGTGCGATGCGCTGCCCGACGACAGCATTGGCGACGAGAAACGGGGCGATGGCGGCGATGAGCCGGCTGATGAGACACAGTTGTGGTGCCACGAGATCCTCCGTTGAGACGGACTCACAGTATACGTGCAGGTCTTCGGGGAGACGGCTGCTACAATGACTTGTGAAGGTATACACAAAGGCAGTGCCATGCGGCGGCGATTCTGGCGCATCGTGTTGACTCAAATGGCGATTGTCCTCCATGTCTTTTGGTACGACATCGTGTTCGCACGCTGGACGCGTGGGAGTGCGACGCGCCGCTGGGTACGCCTAGCGGAGCGCTTCCGTACATTGGCGCTCGACCTGGGCGGAGTCCCCATCAAGATGGGGCAGTTTTTGTCGGTGCGCGTCGATGTACTGCCGCCCGCGGTCACCAGCGTCCTCGCCCAATTGCGCGACGCGGTACCCCCGGTACCCTACGACCAGATTGCGCCGCTGCTGACCGCCGCCTGGGGTGCGCCGCTGGTCGATATCAGCGACCCGAACCCTGTCGCGGCAGCGTCACTCGGGCAGGTCTATCGCGGGCGGCGCTGCGACGACGGGCGAGTTGTGGCAGTGAAGGTCTTGCGGCCGCAGATCCGCGCAATCATCGAAACCGACCTGGCCGCCGTGCGGTTTGTGGTGCGCCTCATCAAAGACTACCCGTTGATTCGCCGGCGCGTCGACATGCAGCGGGTCTACGACGAATTCGCCCTCGTCTTGCGCCAAGAGCTCGATTACACCATCGAACAGGCGAACAACACCCGGCTGGGGGCGGTGTTGGCGGGTGACGCGCGGGTGCGGCTGCCCGTGGTGCACGCGGATCTCTCGACCGACAGCGTCTTGGTGATGGATTGGGTTGATGGCATCAGCCCCGATGACACGGCAGCGCTCGACGCGGCGGGGATAGACCGCAGCCGCGTCGCCCGCACGCTGCTCGACATCTTTTTTGTGCAATGCTTCGAACACGGCGTCTTCCACGCCGACCCACACCCGGGCAACCTGGTCATCGTGCCTGCGGCAGGCGGGGGCTGGCACCTCTGCCTCCTCGACCTCGGTGCAGTGGCCACGGTGCCGGCACGCCTGCAGCGCCTGCTGCGCCGCGCCATCATCGCGGTCGCCACCAACGACAGCGCAGGCACCGTCGAAGCCCTCGACGCCATGGGGATGTTGATGGCCGACGCCGACCACACCGCGGTGCGCACCGCCATCGACCGCGTCCTCGCCGAGGTGTTCGACCGCTCGGTGCGCGAGCTGCGCGACATCGACGTGGTCGCGTTGTCGTACGAACTGCGCGATGTGTTCTTGGCGCTACCCTTCCAACTCCCCCAAGACGTCATCTACCTGGGCCGGGCACTGAGCCTGCTGAGCGGCGTGGTGGGGATGCTCGACCCCGACATCGTCTATCTCGAGGCGATGCAACCGATTGCACAGCGCTGGCTACGCCAACAGCAGGGCAGCGTGCTCGACAACGCACTGCGCATCGGACGCCAGCTGTTGGGGGTCCCCGGGCGGCTCGACCGGGTGCTGCGCGCACTCGAAAACGGCGATCTGCGCGTCGACATGCGCTCGATGGAGCAATCGTTGGCGCGGATGGAACGACGCGCCGCCCGCAGCGAACGCCTACTGGTGCTCATCCTCGTCGTCGGCGGTGGGTATGCACTCTGGCTGCTCGCTGGTGCGTGAGGGCTGGCAAGATGTCAATTGCACTACAGTGCATCGTAGACGGTGTTTTTTTCGTTGACACTGCCCCAGCTGCCGTGTAGGATTGTCTGAGGTATTGGAGAAAGACCGTCTGACATGAAGAAACTCCGTCTTGTTTTTGGCGTGGTCATCAGCCTCGTCTGTGTGTATATCGCCTTCCAGGGTCTGCATTTCGACGATTTTTTCACCGTTGTGCGCTCGGTCAACTACTGGTGGATCATACCCGCGGTGGGGGTCTACACCATCGCCGTGGTCATCCGCACCTGGCGTTGGCAGTCGATGCTGCGCCCCATCGCCGACATCCCACTGGCACGCTTGTGGCCGGTGGTGGTCATCGGCTACATGGGCAACAACGTCTATCCGGCCCGCGCCGGCGAGGTGTTGCGGTCGTATGTGTTGCGCAACCGCGAGGGGATCTCGATGAGTGCGTCACTGGCGACGGTGGTGCTCGAGCGGCTTTTCGACGGCCTGATCATGCTGGTGTTTGTCTTTGTGACGCTGCCCTTTGCGCCGCTGCCCCCTGTCTACACGCAGATTGTGACGGTGTTCAGTCTGATTTTCGGCCTGGCGTTGGTTTTTTTCCTCATATTGGCGGCACGGCCGGCCCAGTTCGTGGCGGTCTGGCAGTGGGTGGCGACGCGGGTTTTGCCCGCCCGCATCAGCGCCAAAGGGACCGACATCGTGATGAAGTTTGTCACCGGTCTGCAGTCGCTCAAGAGCCCGCGCGAGATGCTGGTGATTTTTGCGTCGTCGGCGCTGATCTGGCTGACCGAGACGGGCAAGTATTGGGTGGTGATGCAGGGATTTCCCTTCCATGTCGACTTCACGGTGTTGATGCTGATGACGGCCGTGGTCAATCTGGCGACGACCGTCCCGTCGACGCCGGGGTACGCGGGCACGTTCGACGTGCCGGGAATCTTGATTCTGCAGCGCTACGGGGTCAGCCAAGCCATTGCAACGGGCTACACGCTGGTACTACACGTTGCACTCTGGCTGCCGATTACCCTGCTCGGGGCGTACTACATGCTGCGTGATCATCTCAGTTGGTCTGACTTCGACAAAGCCGTGGCCGCGCGCCAGGGAGACGAATAACCATGCATATCCTCATCGTCGGCGCCGGCTATGCCGGGCTGACCGCCGCCAACGACCTCATCGCCGCCGGTCACACCGTCACCGTCTGCGAAGCTGCACCGCTCGCCGGCGGCCTCGCCTCGGGGTTCCGTGGCAAAGAAAGCTGGGAATGGCCGCTCGAGCGGTTCTATCACCACGTCTTCGAGTCGGACCACGATCTGCGCCGCTTGGTCGCCGCCATCGGCACCACCGAAAAACTCATGTACTCCGCCCCG
>JBJOJU010000353.1:0-3145 GCA_046046485.1 Chloroflexota bacterium
CCCGCACTCGAGTTGACCGACCAGAACTGGGTCATCCACACCAAGAGTGCCGAAATGCCGGCAGCCGAAGTCAGCGCTGGTGCGGTCATCAGCAATTCGATGATCTGCGACGGCGCGCGCATCGGCGGCACGGTACATGGGTCGATTATTGGACCTGGTGTGGTCATCCCGGCCGGCACCACCGTCATCGACAGTATCATCCTGCCCGACGTCGTCATCGCAGCTGGGTGTCAGATTACCCGTGCGATCATCGACAAGAGCACGACGGTCGAATCCGGCGTCACCATAGGCCACAGCGGCCCTGCCGCGGTCAACAGCAGTGTGCCAGCGGTGCTCCACAGTGGGCTGTCGCTCATCGGCATGCGGAGCGTCATCCCCGCCGGTACGACCCTCGGCGCGAATGTTTTGGTGGCCCCCCGCACCTCTGGTGCTGCCTGGACCGCGCGCACATACCCCGACGGGACCGCGATTGCGTGACCACAGAAAAACGCCCCCTGCTGCCGCTGGGCAGCAGGGGGCGTTTCGTTTTCAACGGAGGGCAGCGACGATGGTCGCCCCTGCCTGGGTGAGTGCTGCCTCGTCGTACAGGCTGAACGCGAGGCGGATGGCCTCGTAGCCGAGTGGTTTGCTGCTGAAGAGCGTCGCCGGGAGCGCATCGACCCGCCGAGCCCGGATCGCCGTCAACGCCTGCTGCGCGGTGACAGCGGCGGGCAAACGCACCCACAAGAAATAGCCACCACTCGGCTGCGCCCACGTGTAGCCGTGGTCGCGCAGTGGCGCCAGGGCGGTGACCAGTGCGTCGCGTCGGCTGGCGTAGCGTGCGCGGTAGGTTTCGACGATACGCTGGTACGTGCCCGTGCGGAACAACTCTGCCAAGATGAACCCCGGGAAGTGCGCCATTCCACCGCCGCTGTCGAGTAACCCACACCCCGACAGGCGGTCGATCTGTGCAGCAGCGGCGGTGATGTAGCCGATGCGTAGCCCAGGCGCGAGTGACTTCGAAAACGATCCCAGCCGGATGACGCTCCCACGCGGGAACGTGCTCCACAGCGACGGCAACGGTGGTGCGTCGTACCACAACTCGCGATAGACGTCGTCTTCGACCACCAGCAGTCCCGTTTCGCCACACAGGGCCCGCAATGCGGCACGACGGGCAGCAGAAAGTGTTGTCCCCGTCGGATTTTGGAAGGTCGCGATCGTATACAAGAAGGCGATCGGTTGGTTTTTCGCTTGATACGCCCGCACCGCCTCTGCCAACTCGGCGACATCCAGCCCGTCGGCGTCGGATTGGATCGGGTGCAGGGTGATCGGGAGATCGCGCAGGATCCGCAACGCAAGATGGTACGTGGGGTTTTCGACGAATATCACCGAGCCGGGTTGCGCATAAAGCATGGCCACATGGGACAGCGCATGCGAATTACCGGCACTGATCATCAGCTCGCCGTCGGCCGGTGCGCCACCGTCGATGACGCCCAGGTGTGCTGCGACGGCATCACGCAACGGGCCGATACCGCGGTCGATGCCGTAGGTGAGCATGACGCCCAGGGCTTGGTCGAGAGCGGTGTTCATCGCCTGCCGGACATCGGCGACCGGCAACAAATCGAGATCGGGGTGCCCCCACGCCAGGTCGAGCACGCCCGGTGCACGCTGGAGCTGCAAGATTCGGGTCAGGTCCATGTACGTAGTCATCCTATCGGTTCAAATGGGATGTCGAGCAAAAAAAGCGGAATCGCGACATCGAATGTCTGGTCGATGCCGTCGGCGAAGGTATACCACCCCCGCATCGTGCCGTGTGGCGATTTGAGGACGCAGAAACTGCGGTATTCGTGCAGGTCACCCGGTGCGAGCAGGGGCTGTTGCCCCACCACACCATCGCCGCTGACATGATATTCTTCGCCGATCGAGTCGGTGATGATCCAACGGCGCGACACAAGCTGTGCCGCAGCGCGGCTGCAGTTCTCGATGCGCACATGATACGAAAAGACGAAGCGGCCGATCTGCGCATCGGATTCGGCAGCGAGAAAACAGGGTTGCACGCTGATGCGGAAGCCGTGTGTTTCTTTGTAGTAAAACGCCCGTTGCGGCATAACAGCCTATTCTGTACCGTGATGTTGCATCATAGCACGCTCCTGTGCCACGACGAACACCACGAGTCCGAGGATCTGCTCGGGGTGAAGTCCACCCGGCAACGCCCAGCTATCTGCCCGAAAACCAGCTGTCAACAGCTCGTTGGCCGCTGCTATCATGACTGCCCGCCACAAAAGCTGCACCGGTGGCAGTGTGCTGCGCCAGAGCCACACTGCCCCACCCCACACGAGCACGGCACTATACCAGCCCACCGGATGGCGGAGCATGCCGAGGCTGTCGATCGCCCAGGGCAGCGTCGTCGCGACGCCCAGTGCTGTGCCGCCGAGCTGCGCAGCCGTCGTGACGAGCCCGTACGCCACCGACGTGGGCACCACGAGGGCTCCCCAAAACGAGGGCGTCGCGACGGCCAGACGACGGGCGCTGATCCATCCGACGACGAGGGCACTGGTCAGTGCGCTCCACCAGGCATATTCGAAAACGCGCACGCTGATGAGCTGCTGGAGCACCGACCCGACGCCGTCGTACTGCAGTGCACCCAGCCGCCCACCCAACCAGGCAGCGGCAATGATGACTGGGAAGAGCCAATCAGGCACGGGGATATGCTGGGACACGAGTCGACGCTCGGACCACGTCCACCACACAAAAACCGCCAATAACACACCGAGCCCGTAGGTGCTGAGCCGGATTGGACCGATGGTCACGAGTGGATACACACGACACCTCGTCAGGGGGATGCAATATCGGACACGAGGCGCAACGCTACCGATTGGCTGACCGGTCCCCGGACGACGGCGACCACCCGGCCGGTGCGATCGACAAACGCCGTCGTGGGGAGATCCGTGCTCTGCAGCGTCGCGAGAAACGCTCCATCTGGATCAGCCCAGACGGTCAAACCGGCCGGGAACGACGCACTCGCACTCGCCACCACTGCGAGGTCTTCGCGGTGGTTGACGGCGACCACCTGGACGCCTTCGTCGGCGAACGCGGCTGCATTGCGCTCCCAGAAGGGCATCGCGGCACGACAGGTCGGACACCAACTCGTCCACACGGTGTAGAT
>JBJOJU010000398.1:0-6192 GCA_046046485.1 Chloroflexota bacterium
GCGGTGGTGCCGGCGAAGGCACCGTTGACGAGGAGGAGTTCGAGGCTTGCAGTGGGGTACCAGGCGATTTCGGCCCACCAGAGACCAAACGGGAGCGCTGCAGTCAGCAGGCGCACCAGAACGGGGAGGGTGAACCAGGCAGCGAGCCGTGGTGAGTGCCCGAGCCGGGTGGTGAGGAGCCAGCCCGCCCACAACCCGATGGTGGCGCCCCAGCAGCGGGTGCACACCGCCATCGGCGCGGCGAGGAGTTCGTACGACTTGGCGGGGGTCGGGCAGACATACGTGGTCAATATGCTGCGGGCGTACCAGCCCAGGTCGGTCAAGATGGGCAGGGTGCTGGCGATACACAGGGCTGCGACTGGTGGCCCGAGGAACAAGATCCATAGGATGGTCTGCAGCGGCCAACGCGGCCAGCTCGCTGGATGTATTCGCTGATGCGGTGTGATCGTGGCTGCCATGAAATCAAAAATCTCGTTTGATCCGGGTGAATGCGGTACCCAACAACCATATTTTACGGTAGAACGGCACGTATGCCCGGTGCGTGAGCACGTCGTAGTGGATGCCGTGGATGGCGTCGAGGATCCCGCGGTAGATGGTCGCAGCCGCCGCGATTGCCAAGCGACTATCAGGGTTGAGCATCCCCACGCCCGGCCACGATGCCTCGTAGAGCGCGTGGGCACGGGCACTCTGGAAGCGCAGCATAGCTTCGAATTGCGGGCTTTGGCGACGCTCGATGATGTCGGCGTCGGTCAACCCGAAACGGGCGAGGTCTTGTTGGGGAATGTAGATGCGACCGCGGGTCGCGTCTTCGCCGATGTCGCGCAGGATATTGGTCAGCTGCAAGGCGACGCCCAGTTTGACGGCATAGTCGACTGCCTCGTCGACATACCCAATGATCTGCATCGACAGCAACCCTACCACCGATGCAACCCGGTAGCAATAGAGCCACAGATCGTCGAATGACTCGTAGCGTGTCACCGTCAGATCCATCGCGATACCGGCCAGCAATTCGTCGACCAGTTCGGGCGAAATATCGTAGGTCTGGACGGTGTCGTTCCAGGCGATAAGGACGGGATTGTCGGCCGGTGTGGTCCGGTTGTGGACCATACTCACCCAGTGTGCGAGCGCCTGGGGGGCTTGCCCGACGACCGCTTGATCGACGATGTCGTCGCTGGTTCGACAAAACGCGTAGAGTGCACGGATTGCCCGCCGTTTCTCGGGGGGGAGGAGTGCGGTCGCGAAGTAGAAGCTTTTCGAGTGTAGGCGGGTGAGTGCATCACAGTAGCCGTACGCTGCGTCACGTTCGTGCGGTGTGATGCTGTGTTTCACCGTGCTGTAGCGATGGTGGTCGGTATGTTCGATGAAGTGCTTGAGTGTGTCGAGGAGGGCGGCTGCGTCGCCCGCGGGCGGCCGGAGCACGCCACTGGTGTGTTGGTTACTGACCATGTATCCCCTCACTCCGGTACGCTGGAGTGTCGGCCGTGTGTTTTTTTGTACGCATAAAACCCGTTGGTAGATGTATTGTACGGGTTTTTGCTCTTTTTCTGTGTCTACTTACTCTGCAAGAACATTGGACACTTGCTCTACAAGTTCGCGGGAATCGTGGCCGAGGAAGTGGCCCGGCATATTGGCACGCAGCTCGGGGTTGACGTTGAAAATCCGCCCACCGTAGCCGAATTTGACCTCGGGATGCTGCGTCGTCACCGCGTGGGCGACGTCGATCAACGAGACGATGTTGTCGATGGTGGTGGCAGACAGCAAGACGAGGTCGGGCTTGACCTGGGCAATGACTTCGAGCAGATCGGTCTTTGGCACACGGGCACCGAGATAGACCACGCGATAGCCGCGTCGCAGCAGAAAAAGGCTGGCATACAAGATGCCGATGTCGTGGAGTTCGGTGGGGGCACACGCCAGCACAATAGTTTCGTGCATGGCCACCGATTCGAAAATATTGATGAGACTCGACAACTTCCGGCGGATGAATTCGGTCGCGTAGTGCTCGCAGGCGACATTGATTTCGCCGTTGTGCCAGAGGGCACCGATTTCGACCATGGTGGGTTGGATGAGCTCGAGCAGCACTTTTTCGAACTGATGAATCGAAAAGGCCTCGCTCATGATGCGCTCGGCAGTCGCCGAATCGAAATTGATGAGTGCTTTTGTCAACTCACTCACCATTTGTTCGTAGCTGCGATTCGAGGTTGCCTCTGGCAAGAGGGGTTCGTCGTCGATGACGTTGCTCAGCAACAGCACCGCATGACTGATGTTCATGCCTTCGCCGGTGCGATCACGCAGCCAGCGGATGATGGCGATATCGCGCTCAGAATAGAGCCGATGACCGCCTTGTGTGCGTTGCGGCCGCGGCACACCGTAGCGGCGCTCCCAGGCTCGGAAGGTATCAGGGGGGACCGACGTCTCGATAGCGACGGCTTTGGTGTTGAATATCGGTGCTGCGGAGAGAGAAACGAGTGACGGTGGTGGTTCCATTATGACGTTCCTCAGCGCGTATTGTCTCGCTGCATCATAGTACGTTGCAAAGAAATTGTCAAAAAAATATGCAGTTTTTGCACAGGTACCGCGACCGGTGCACGTGGTGCGAACGGTCGACTACGCTGCAATGTGGCTATGGGCCGGGTGCTAGATGAGGCGGGCAGCGACGATGGTGTTGATGGTCCCCAAACCAGTCTTGATGCACTCCCAGCTGGTACCGCGATCGCTGCTGTACCAGAGGGCGCCGGCGCGATCTGCTCCCCAGACGCGGTCGGGGTGGTAGGGAGTCGTGGCGAGGAGTGTCAGCGGTGGTGCAGCAGCCACGGCGATCCATGCGGAGTCATAGGACCAGAGCGTGTCCCCGGCCAGACAGAGGATCTTGGGCGGCGCGCCGGCGAGGACGACGAGGGCGTCGGGGGTGCGCCGGAGTGGCTGGGGCAGGGGTGCCATGCTGGTGCCGTGCAGCGACCAGACGAGTGCATCCCACGGGCCAGCGATGTGCAGCATGGTAGCACCGTCGGAGCTCGCGACTCGGCGCAGCCAGGGGGTGTCTGGCTGCCACGTGGTACCGCCGTCAGAGCTGCAGTGTGCATTGTCTGCCGTGCTGATCCAGAGATTGTCGCCGGCCATCGCGATGCGGGTGGCCGGGGCGACACGCCGCCATTGGGTGCCGGCGTCGTGGCTGAGGATGGCGTGGTCGTCGCTGAGTGCGAGCAGGCGTTGGGGTGCGCTGCGGCTCGAGACGACAGCGTCGATCCCCAGCTCGAGGGGGTCACCCCAGTGTTGGGCACCGTCGTTGCTGCGGTAGAAGTGGGTGCCATCGCTGCACCACAGATGAGTCGGGTCGGCAGGGTCGACCCAGAGGGTGACGATGTCGCTGCCGGGAAGCGAATGCCCGGCGCGCAACCAGCGCCCGATGCCGCCGGGGTTGGCGAATTGGAGGATACCGCTGTCGGTGCCCACATAGAGGAGTTCTGCTTTGGCCATGGTGGTGCTCCTATGGTAGCCGGGTCGCGCTGACGAACTGGACACGGCCGCGGGTGATGGTGTGATCGACGCGCCAGCCCGTCTGCGTGAGGCGGGCGGCGATTTCGGTGGGGGCAAACGACCGCACCCCGCTGCGCCCAGGGCGTGCATCGGCGATGGCCCGTGGATCGACGAGGTGCATGCTACAGAGGGTGGCCTGGGGGGCGGCGACGCGTGCGAGGGTCGTGAGGACGGCGTCGAGTGTTTCGCATTCGTTGAACGTCCCGCCGCTGACGATGCAGTCGACCGATGCATCGGCGATGGGGAGGGCGGCGGCATCAGCGCGTAGCCAGGTGACGGCGGGCGGGGTACCCATGCGGCGGATGGCTTCGCGGAGCATCGGCGCGGCGCGTTCGACGGCGATGACGTGGGCATGTGGGTAGGCTGCGGCGAGCGTGCGCGTATACAAACCGTTGGCGCAGCCCACATCGAGGATGGTCTGTGGGGCAGCGGGCAGGAGTGTCTGCAGGAGTGCTGCTTCGTCGGTCAGGGGAAAAATACTCCCGCTGAGCACCGACAGCGAAACGGGGCGCCAGAGGCGCTCGTAGGCCCAGGCGGTCAGCGGCCATTCGTTGACCACGGCGGCTGCAGTCTGCGGTGCCGGGGTGCCGAGCAGGTCGACGACGCCGCCGGCCAGCGGAAACGCATGGCCGCCGGTGCAGGTGACGTGTGTCGCAGTGGCGAGTGGCGGGCTGAATGGCTGCAGACAGGTGGGGCAGCGCAGGCACGCGGGCAGTGTCATGGTCAGTACCGTGGGATGCTGGGGTCGATCCGCGCGGACCAATCGTCGATCCCGCCGTCGACCGTCGCGACATCGGTGTAGCCGAAGCGGCTGGTCAATGCGGCGGCGACGTGTTCGCTGCGGATGCCGTGGTGACAGAGGACGACGATGGCGGCGTCTTTGGGGAACGACTCGATCCACGTCGCCGACCTGCTGATGGGGCAGAGCGTGCTGCCGGCGATGTGGGCGATGGCGTATTCGTCTGGTTCACGCACGTCGAGGATGACGAGGTCTGCGTTGTTGGTGCGCAGTGCGGCGAGTTCGTGGGTCGTGATATGGCGATAGGTCATAGGGTAATCCTGTGTTATCTGTCTCTATTGTACCGGGAGAAAAACACCGCGCCGACGCAGGGTGCGTCGACGCGGTCGCTGGGATATCGCTGGGTGCGGTCGCGGGTGGCGGTGTCTATGGCCAGATGGTCAAATAGAGTTTCTGGGCGGCGTTGCCGCTATTGGCCACTGGCGCGACTGCTTGGATATCGAGTGCAAACGACCCGGTTTGCCAGGTCGCCGACTGTGCAACGAAGCACGATTTGATATTGGCGGTCTTCCAGGCGATGGTGTAGGTGGGATTGGATGCGAGCGTGCCGGTCGGTGCACCGATGGTGTCGCTGGCGCTGTCACTGACCATGGCGGCGTCACAGCGGCCGGGTGCATTGCCCGATACACCGTCGAGCGGGTTGGGGATGTCGGGGTAGTACTGGAGTTTGCCGATGTCGTAGTATGCGACGGGGGTGACGGCTTCACCCTCGATAGCCATGCGTTGTGGGCGGAAGATTTTGATGCACAACGTCTGATCGGCACTCGAGGCGATCGAGATACGATCGTTTTGTGCACCATATCTGATGTCGGAACCGACATAGGTGTTGGTGTTGTAGGTTACGCCCGTGCACGCCGTGGCCGAGGTGTCATTGCTCACCCCAATGGCGGCGATCATCGGATGACTGATGAAGACGAACGTCGGCGAGGTGACAAACTCATAGGTTTTGCCATTTTCGGTGGTGACGCGTTGCATGAACGTGTCTTGGCCGCTGATTTCGCAGGTCGTGGTACAGGTGAAGGTATAGGGCGACAATCCAGACACCTCACTGTTGTTCATCTGCCCATTGCCGACGGTCCACTGGACATCGCTGCCGCTGGTCGGGAGTGTGACATAGTCGGTCGGCGCATACGGCACATTCACGCCCTTGAATTCGGTTTTGGAAACAGTAGACCCGCACACCTGTGAGATGCGCTGAATGGCAAACGAGAGGGTCGCGGTCAGAGCAGTCGCGGTGTTGGCTTTGGTGGCTTCGAAGAGTGTGCCTTGGGCGTAGGCATTGATTGTGCCGGAAAAATCGGGTTGGGTGGCTTTGAAGTTGGAAAACAGGGTAAACGAGGCGGCTGCTTCGCACAGTGACCCACTCGTCGGTGGGGTGAGCATGCCGCTGGTATCGGCGTAGTCTGGGATTGTATCGCCGTCGTCGCTGACGTCGAAGGCATTGATGATGCCGTCGAGATCGGCGTCTGCGCCGTCGAGGAAGTCGGCCGCGGTGGCACCGGCGCGGGCTGCGCTGCGGGGTGAGGCGGCTTTGCCGTAGCTGCCGATGCCTTTGGGGACGCCGGCGGTCGCGGCGACGGCTGGGCTGACTGCCAGCGCGTGTTTGGTCGCGATGGCACCGTAGCCTTGGCCTTTTGATTTGGTTTTGAAGGTGATGGTGCCCAGCGAGATGGTGGCTTGGGCGGGCGTCAGGGCGTTGAGCGTGGTCGAGACTTTGGTCGATGCCGTGCGGGTCGCGCTGGCCCAACTGAGTATCACGGGGCCGTAGTAGTCACCGTCTTTGTCGATGAGATGGAAGCCGATACCAGCCGGTATTTTGCCGCTCACGAGCGAAATCACGCTCGATTTTTGGTTGATGG
>JBJOJU010000410.1:0-3909 GCA_046046485.1 Chloroflexota bacterium
CTGACGGTGTCGATTTCGCCCATCACATAGCGCAACCAGTCCATCTGATGGACCCCGATGTCGATGCTGCCGCCCCCACCGGCGCTGAGTTTCTGGTGCCGCCAGGGGGTCTCGGCGACGATTTTGGCAGGTGACCAGATCCCACCGAGCATCCCCATGCTGGCAAACTGCGGCACGCCGATGAGACCCGCAGCGACGGCCCAGTGCTGCGCACGGACGAGCTCCATCTGCCGGACATTTTCGAAGACACCCAAGGTTCGGCGCCGCTCAGCAGCCAGGTTGACCATACCCACGCCCGCCTTGACGGTGATTGCCAGGGGTTTCTGCGTCAGCAGATGCTTGTCTGCGCTCAACGCCGCTGCACCCACCTGATGGTGCAGCGCGAGCGTGGTGAAGTCGTTGACCGCGTCGACGGTGCCAGAGGCAATCATCTCGTGGTAATCAGTGAAAATCTCGACATCGACGTCGCGATGCAGATCACTGATGTAGGTATGGGGCGCAGCGAGTGGGTCACCGCTGGCAGGGTCGACGACCGGGGGGCGGGGCGTCGGGCCAGCCCCACGGATGTGAAACATCTCGGCGTCACGGCGATTACGGGCACACAGCGCAGTGATGCGAAAGTTGTCGATGCCTAGTTCACGCAGTCGCAGGTACCCCTGGAGGTGCGCATTCAGGATGCGACCGCAGCCGACGATACCGATGCGGATCATGACTGCCCTCCCGCCACGACGTACGCAGCAGGCGGCAGCGGCAACGAGACCGCGGCGTTGGTGTTGGCCGAAATGACGCCCGCTTCGAGGACGTGCTGCGCCAGTAGGCCTACCTCGGAGGAGCACAACGGCATCAGTTCGACATCGCCGCGGATGACTGCCACGTAGTGCTCGAGTGCATGGGCACACCACTCGGCGGCCTTGGGCACCCGCAACGTCGTGCCCTCGTCGTTTTCGGCGTCCGACAAAATCAACTTGCCGTTGCGGGCGACGAGTGTCCCTTTGTCGCCGTAGAACATCGGTTCGTAGCTCGTCAAATGCCCTTGCTGCGTCCAAGACGCGGTCGCCGTCGATATCGCGGTCGCGTGCTGCATGACCATCACGGCGTTGTCTTCGGCGGGCAGATCGTGCTTGCGCAGGCGACCCGCCACCGTGGTCACCCGCGACGGGAGACCGAGGAAGAGACAGGTCAATACAGCGCCGTAACAGCAGTAGTCCATGATCACGCCGGCGCCGTTGCGATATGGGTCGTACAGCCAGTCGACAAACTGCGGCGAACAGCCCAGCTCGCGCGGGCCGCAATGTGCCGCGCGGTATTGCACCTGGAAGAGTGTCCCGATCCGCCCACGCTCGATGAGCTGGCAGGCGTACTGGATGTTGGGCCACCAGGCGATCGGCCAATTGACCATCAGCGTGACGCCGGCACGTTTCGTGGCAGCGTGCAACGCCACGGCACCCGCATAGTCTGCGGCGATTGGTTTTTCGACGAAGACGTGCAACCCGCGTTGGGCGGCGGCGATCCCCAGGTCGACACTGCTGCGGTTATCGGCGAAGATTGCGACCGCGTCGATGTCGTTGCGACCGATGATGTCGTGCGGGTCGGCAACGGTCGTCGAAATCCCGTGTGCAGTCGCTTTGGCGCGCAGGAGTGGGTCGGGGTCGCCGGCCGCGACGATTTCGACCCCGGGCGTATCCGCCCGATGCGCCAAGAAGTCCCAGACGTGGTCGTGGCTGAGGCCGAGGATGCCGATGCGTACAATTCGTGCCATAACGCCTCCTATGCTGCACAAACCGGTTGAATCTGCCTTGCGCATGCTTACCCAGCAGGCGCTCGCTGTGGAAGACGGCGTGCCACGGTGAACGCGACCGTCGCCATCAAGATACCAGCTATGGTAAAGGAAAACGGATACCCCCACCCGCTCACGATAGCGCCACCGACGCCCGACCCGACCACTCCGCCAAACCCGGCCATGGTGTGATAGAGCCCGGCATAGCGGCCGCGCCGCGCCCGCAAGCCGAGTTCGGTCGCCACCAGGAGCGCCGGTGCTTCGTAACTCGAGAAACTCATGGCGCGGATCATCTGGAGCGGCACGATTCCCCATGTGGGTGCGACGAATTGATAGAGCGCGTAGACGGTCCCCTGTGCAGCGAGGCTGCCCATCAGGAACGGGCGCCGGCCCCATTTGTCGGCGAGTCGTCCCGCAACCGCCAGCGAGGGGACCTCGCAGAGCGCCGCGAGCCCCCACAGCGCACTGATACTACTCTGCGGGTAACCGATGCTGCGCATGTACGCCGGCCACTGCCAGGCGACGGCACCCATCCCGTAGAACCAGGTGAATACCACGATGAAAAACAAGAGGACCTGTCGACGGTCTGACGCCGAGGTCGTCCCGTCGTTCGTCGCTGCGGATGCGATTGTCGGTTCGGTGCGGGGGGTCGCTTCGCCGATCCCCAAAACCGCCAGGCACCCCAGTGCTTGCGCGGTCGCACCCAATGCGACGGGCACCCACAACCCGTAGGCATCAGCGATGAAACCGCCACAGACCGCGGTGATGGCAAAGGCGACCGAACCCGACATCCGGAATAACCCCAGCACACGGCCACGCGACTGGCTGTCTTCGATGAGGTCGCCCACCAGCGCCAGATTCCCCGCACTAAAACCGGCACTGGCGATGCCAAAGACCGCCTGCGCGATCAGCATGAGCCAGTAGTGTTGCGCGAGCGCCACACACGCCAGACTCGTGGCCGACAGTGCCAACGCGGTGAAGATCACGGGTTTGCGCCGACCGATACGGTCCGAGAGTGCCCCCCAGATGTAGGGTGCGAGCAGTCCACCGGCCTGCTGGGCGGCAAACAGCAGCCCGATCGCGACCGGTGCGGCGACCACGGTGTGCATGTGATTCGCCATCAATGGGATGGTGAGGCCGTTTGAGGCAAATAACCCGGCTTGCGCGAGGGTGAGAAAGCGGAGCGAGCGGCTATTCGGCGTCGATGCGGTGAACATGCTGCTCCGTGAATAGTCGAGGTACGGTGCGCGTGACGACGTCATGGTAACACACAACCTCAGACCTCTCTGCCCGCCGGCTGAACTATGTCGGCCGGTGGCCAGAGCGCACTGCCGAGATCGACCCGACCATCAGCGAGAAAGGGGACTCCCTCTGCCTGTAAGATCTCGCGCTGCGTCGCGGCGTCGGGAGCAGTCAACACCCCACGGGCCGCGACGACCCGCCACCACGGCACACTCGTCGGGCAGCGCGCCATCGCACCACCGACTCCGCGGGCACCGCGTGGCACGGGAACCAACCGTGCGAGTGTGCCGTAGGTACTCACCGAACCTTCAGGAATGCGCGCTACGATGGCGTAGATTGCCTGTGCCCAATCGGTCATACGCACCCTCACATGGTACAATTCCCACAGTTTTGTAGGAGAACGGCCCCCATGCCCGAACAGCCCACGCCCCCTTCGCGCCGCCGACCTGGCCGCGACCCACATAACGCATTGCCATTATCGATCCAAAAGCGCCGCCGCCGCGGCACCGGTACCGGCGCAGCCGGACTCGTCTCGCGGCTCTTCGTGGGGTGTTTCGCTACGCTCGCCGTCGTCGGAATCCTCGTCGGAATCGCGGGTTTTGCGGCGTATTCGTCGTTGACTGCAGAATTATTGCCACGTCTCGAGACGATCCGCAGTCGGACGACATTCCAGACCAGCCGCCTGCTCGATCGCAACGGCGAAGTCCTCTACGAGTTTTTCGGCACGGGTCGCCGCACCAAAGTCAGCCTCGACAACGTCTCGAAAGATCTCCTCAACGGGACGATTTCGATCGAAGATAAGACCTTCTACACGAATCCAGGGGTCGACTATATCGGCATCGCACGCGCTGCATTCAACAGCTTCACCGCCGGCTCGGTGGTGGGCGGTG
>JBJOJU010000274.1:0-3990 GCA_046046485.1 Chloroflexota bacterium
TCGAACAGCTGGATGACGCCGCTGAACAACGCACGCGCCATCAGCAGCGCATCGTGGGCCGACAACGGCATCGCCACCATCCCATCGGGAGTCCGGGTCAGGGCGACCAAGCCGGCTGGAATCTCGAAGGATTCGTACAACGACGGGAGTCGCAGTAACTCCTGCTGGATAGCCGGGTTGTGGTGGATATCGAGCAGCATGCCACTCGCCGCACTGGTCAACAGCTCACCCCGGTAGCGGCGTGGGGTAAAGCGGGCACCGCAGGAACCACAATATTCATCCCCGGCAGCCCCGAACCGACTGTCGCAGAACCAACAACGACGCCACGGCTCCTGGTCGATCGCCCAGAGCGTGCCGTCGAAGATTTCTGAAATGTTGTAGCGCGCTGCACTCGTCGTTGTATTACTCTTCACCATCGACCTCGCGCAGGATTTTGTGTATTTTAACACGCAGCACTGCCAAACACGCTTTCTCACATATTACAGAGTCGTGACATTGCGCATCAGATACGACTAAAACGCCTTTGCACGTCGCTGTAGTAAAGTGCCCTCCTGCCAGCTCGCTGTGCCGGTACGGTATACTGTCCCTCAACGCACTACCGCACCACAGGCACACGCATGACACCACCACCCAAATCGACACGCCGGCCAGATGTCGTCTTGTTTGCATTGCTCTACCACGCAGTGAAACCACACTGGCGCCCGCTGTTGATCTCACTCGTGTTGCTGGGTGTCACCGCGGCCCTGAACGTCGTGCCGCCCACGTTGTTGCAGTGGGCCATCGACGGTCCCATCACCACCGGCACAACCGACGAACTCTGGATGATCACTGCGCTCTACGGTTCGACCGCGGTGGCGATGTTCCTCATCCAATACGTGTACACGTACTTCCTGCAGCAGGCCGGGCAACGTGCGCTTTCGGACATGCGCACCGATTTGTTCGCCCGCATCATGGAACAAGACCAAGCCTTCTTTCTGCGTAACCCGGTGGGCGATCTCGTCATGCGCTTGACCAGCGACATCGACACCCTGAGTGCCCTGCTGTCGACCAGCGCCGTCACCATCGTCACCGAAACCGCGACGCTATTGGTCGTGATCGTGGTGATGTTCACCGTCAACTGGCGTTTGGCGCTGCTCGTCATCGCCATCCTACCGGTGTTGGTCTTGGTGACGCGCTATTTCAGCGCGCGTGTCCGTGATTCGTCGACGGGGGAGCGCACTGCGCTCGCCAAAGTCTCGGGGTACCTGAACGAACAGTTGCAGGGCGTACCGGTGTTGCAGATTTTCGGCGCCCAACGGCCCAGCATGGACCGTTTCGATAATTACAACCACGGTTACCGGCGGGCACTCATCGCGCTGCGCCGCCACAGTGCGCTCTTCCTCATGACCCAAGAGTTCTTGGCAGCGATCGGGCTAGGCATGTTGCTCTATGGCGGCGGTGAGGGTGTGTTGGCCGGTTGGGCGACGATGGGGATGCTGGTGGCGTTCATCCAATACGCCGACCGGGCATTCCAGCCGGTGCTGCGCCTCTCGGAGCAGTACAACGCGGTCCAGATCGCCTTCGGTGCAGCCGAGCGCATCGAGCGCACCCTGCATGAGCCGAGGGCGATCTTGCCCCCTGCCGAGCCGATCGACCCGACCGACCCGTTCCGAGGCGACGTGGTGCTCGAAAACGTCCATTTCCGCTACCTGCCGGATCGACCGGTGCTGCGGGGGATTTCGTTGCATATCCCGGCCGGGCAGCGCGTCGCCATCGTCGGGCCGACGGGTGCGGGCAAAACCAGCCTCATCGGGCTCCTCGCCCGCTGGTACGACCCGCAGGAAGGCCGAATCCTGCTCGACGGCGTCGACATCAAAGACCTTGATCCGACCGCACTGCGGCGCTTGGTGTCGGTGATTCCGCAAGATCCGATTACCTTTGCCGGCGACATCGCGTTCAATATTTCGCTCTACAACCAACTCATCACCGAAGACATCCGCTCGGCTGCGGTCACCGCCAATGCCGCGGTCTTCATCGACCGCCTGCCTGCCCAATACCAGGCCCCAGTGACCCCCAACGGCGCTAATCTGTCGGCCGGCGAGCGGCAGTTGCTGGCACTGGCACGGGCGATCGCACTGCAACCCAATGGGATCTTGATCCTCGACGAGGCGACCAGCAGCATCGACACGACCACCGAGGCACAGGTCCAAGACGCCCTCGAGCGACTCTTCCGCGGCCGCACGAGCATCATCATCGCCCATCGCTTGGCGACGGTGCGCAGCGCCGATCGGATTCTCGTGGTGCAGAAAGGCCTCGTCGTCGAAGACGGCGACCACCAGACTCTCATTGCCCAAAACGGCTTGTATGCGACGCTGTACGCCCACCAGCTGACCGACTAGACCGTGCATCAGGCGAAAACGTGTATTTTTTCTGACATATTAATAGGAGTGTGCCAGGATGTGTGCTTTTTCAGCGAAAAATCATCATCCTTGGGATGCTGGTCCTGGGTAGGCTCGGTTTCGCTGCGCTCTTATCGCCGCTCGGGGTACGGAAACGAGAGCGCTCCGGTCTGCAGTCTCGGCGCGGCGCGACACCCTCCCTCAGCACTGCCAGCCACTGTAGATTCTGCTTGTACTGGTGCGTTGTGCGCAGCACAGTTCCAAGAATCTCGTGGTGGAGTGGCCCTTCGTCGTCGGGGACGGTGCCTACCATTTACGCCTGACGAAAACGGCCAGCCGACCAACCGCCGGCTCACCCTTCACCGCCGCGACACGGGCACCGGTTGAAATAGTCTTTTCTTTCTCACCACTCATAATGTGCTTCGCGCATTTCTCCGCGTTTTTCAAAGAAAAACAGCTGTCTCCGGCGCTGATTCCTCGCGGGTCGGCTTTCTCGTCTGTCGCAGTCCCCGCATGTGGGCACGGAAACGGGCAAGCACCGGTCTGATGATTCGGCGCGGCGCAACACCTTCCGACGCACCACTGTCCGACAGCGCTTCTGCGGGTGGTTTCCGTGTTGCACTTCCAGCGAGGCCCGCACGCGACCCAGACCCGGCCTCAGAAATCTCAGTGCGCCGGCATCCACCGCACGGGGAAGCGCGGCACGCGTGCACAGTGCTTCGTGCTACACTACCCCGAGTACGCTGTCTGTCACCGGTGTTGTCCTGCGTCGTGCACGTGTGCAGGCAGGAGCGGCGCTGGTGGTTCGTCTGTAGGAAGCCATGTTCATCGATCGTTCTGCGCTGTTTTTCGCCAACCCCGACCGGATGAGCTACGGCGTCGCTGTGGTCGACATCGACGGCGACGGCCAGATGGAGTTCGTCGTGACGGGGTTCGGCTGTGCCAATCTCGCCCTCAAGTGGACCGGCCGCGGGCTGCTCGATTGCGCCGACGCGGTACTCGCGGACCCCCACGGTCACGCGGTGGGTCTCGCCGCGGGCGACCTCGACGGCGACGGCATCGAGGAGCTCTACATCCTCAACAGCGAGACATTCGTGGGCAACAGTCAGCAATCCGATCGGCTCTATGCCCTGCACAGCGGCGCCCGCGTCGATTTGTTTGCCCAGCCCGAAACCGCCCTCATCGCCAATCGGCAGGCGGGGCGCTCGGTCGCGGTCGTCGACCGGACGGGGAACGGGCGCTATTCGTTCGTCGTCGCCAACTACGGCGCACGAATGCGGGTCTACGAGCTCGACCAGCAGTGGCAACTCAGCGAGCAGAGCCGTGCGGTGGGCATGACCTATGCCAGCGGCGGGCGCGGGTTGGCGACTGGCCAACTCTTCGGTGCCGACGTCGATGTCATCTGCAACAACGAACGTGGACCAAACTTGCTGCTCGCCAACACCGGCGACGGTTGTTTCAGTGATGTGGCGCCGCAGTGCGGTGTCGGTGATCGCCTGTCTCACGGCCGGGGAGTTGCACTCTTCGACGCCAACGACGACGGCCGGCTCGACATCGTCGCCGGCAATTGGGAAGGCCCTCAACGCTTGTGGGTGCGCAACGACGGGCCGTT
>JBJOJU010000108.1:0-9126 GCA_046046485.1 Chloroflexota bacterium
GTTTACCAAGACCGCCCTCGAACAAGCGTCGCACAGCCGGGTCGCCGCCCACCGGGCCGCCCGCTTCGGCACAGTCACGCACATTGCGGATATCTGCTGTGGCTGCGGCGGCGACCTGCTCGCGCTGGCAACCGTGGCCCCCTGCGTGGCCGTCGACGCCGACGACGGTCGGCTCGCCATGGCCGAAGCCAACCTGACCCGCACTGGCCTGCGCGACCGTGTCGACACCGTCTGCGCCGACGCGACGACGTGGCCGATACCCGCATCCGTCGACGCGATCTGTTTCGACCCCGGGCGGCGCGACGGTGCGGGGCGTATCTACGACGCAGACGCCTACCAGCCCCCGTTGGCCACCGCCCAAGCCTGGCGCCGCCCAGACCGCGTCATCGCCATCAAGTGTGCCCCTGGGCTCGACTACACGGCGCTGCCCTTCCCCCAGCCGTGGCGCATCGAGTGTGTCTCGCTGGCGGGTGAGCTGCGCGAAACCGTGGTCTGGCTCGACAGCGCCGACCCGTGGCAGCGCCGCGCCACCGTCATCGATGCGACCGGGGTGCACAGCCTCGACGACCGCGTGCCCGCGGCGGTCGCCTGTCACCCCCCGGCCACCTACCTGACCGAGCCCGACCCAGCAGTGATCCGCGCCGGCCTTGTCCAACACCTCGCCGCCCGCCACGGCGCCCACATGCTCGACCCGCAGATCGCCTATCTGTCGCACGAACACCCCTTCCAGACACCGTTTGCCCGCAGTTGGCGCATCCACGCCGTGCTGCCATTTGCCGAGCGCCGCATCGCCGCGGTGCTGGCAGCGCACGGTGCCGGCGCGGTCACCGTCAAGAAACGCGGCTCGCCCATCGACACCGATGCGTTGGCCAAGCGTTTGTCGCGTCCACGGGGGGTGCCAATGGTGGTAGTATTGACGCGCGTCGTCGGTGTGCACACCGCCCTCGTCTGTAGCGGCCCGATTGTGTCCGACCCCGCCTGACCAACCCACAGGAGCCCAGCGCATGGCGATGAAGCAACCGAGTGCCCTGACCGCGACCGAACGCCGCAACGGTATGCTCGTGATGATCGTGAATTCGTTCATGATGTGGGGCGGGTTCTTCATGGTGGTGCCGCTGATCTCGATCCACTACGTCGAAGGCCTCAAGTGGACCATGGCCAGCATCGGCATTGTCTTGGGCATGCGGCAGCTCTTCCAACAGGGCTTCACCGTCGTCGGCGGCATGCTCGCCGATCGCTTCGGCGCCCGGCTGCTCATCTTGTGCGGCCTCATCGTGCGCTTCCTGGGCTTTTCGGCGATGGCCTGGGCAGATTCGTTCCCGCTCTTGCTGGGCAGTGCCATCTTTGCGGCGCTGGGCGGGGCGATGTTCGATTCGCCCAGTTCGGCGTCGATCGCGGCGCTGACCACCAGCGAAGACCGCGCCCGGTACTTTTCGATCCTCGGCGTCGTGCGCAACCTGGGTATGGCCGTCGGCCCGCTGGTGGGCACTGCGCTGCTGGGCTTCGATTTCGGCGTGGTCGCCATCGCCGCCGGTTCGTGCTACCTGGTCGCCTGGCTGGTGACGTACTTCCTGTTGCCCGATGTCGCCGTCGCGACGACCCAGGGCAATCTGACCTACGGCATCATGCTCGCACTGCGCGACAAGCGCTTCATGCTCTACAACACCCTGCTGTTGGGGTATTGGTTCATGTGGACCCAGATCACGCTCGCCATCCCCATGCGGGCAGTCGCCCTCTCGGGCAACGACGCCGCCGTCAGTTGGGTCTACACCGTCAACGCCGTCATGAGCATCGCCCTGCAGTACCCGTTGATGCGTATCGCCGATAAACGGTTTTCGCCGGCGGTCACCATGCTACTGGGCGTGTCACTGCTGGCGAGTAGCTTCGGGTTCCTCGCGTTTGCCGACAACATCGGGTTGCTCCTCGCCTGCGTGGCCATCTACTCGCTGGGCGGGCTGTTTGCCTCACCCAGCCAACAGACCGTCGCCGCCAACCTGGCCGATAGTTCGGCCCTGGGGTCGTACTTCGGGGTGGCGGGTCTGGCGATTGCCCTGGGCGGCGGTATGGGCAGCTTCTCGGGCGGGACGCTCTACGACTGGGGCCAAGCCATCAAACAACCCGCCGCGCCGTGGCTGGTCTTCTTCGGCGTGGGGGTGTGCACCTTGACGCTGCTCTATCTCTTCTTCAGACGCCACGCATTGCTGGCGCGCCCGGCGGCCCGGAGCTGACGATGTTCGGGATCCGCCTCGGCCAACTGCAGATCGGCATGGCGACGACCAGCCAGCATGCCGACATCCTGTCGATGATCCGCTACGCCCGCTTCCGAATCATCCACTTCGGCCTGCCCACGCTGACATTGCCCGTCGACAGCTACCAGATCAGTGCCGCCTGGTACGGCGAGCGCCCGCTTGCTGCCTTGGTGGCGACCCCAGCCGGTGCCGGCGCCTGGTGGATCCGCGCGCTGGGGATCGACGGTGTCACCGTCGCCGACCACACCGATCTCATCGGGTTGCTCGCCGGCACCCTGGTGCACCAGGCGACCTGCGACACCCTCTGGTACAACGCCGACAGCAACGACCCGTGGCTGAGCGATATCCTGCATCACAATGGCTTTCAGCACCATACAACCATCATCGGTATGGAGCAGGTGAAAAACTCACCGCCTGGCGACACCACCGGCGTCGCCGTGATTTCTGCACTGCCCGCCGATGCTGTCGCAGTTGTCGCAGCCATCGACGCCCAGGCGTTTTCACCCGAATGGCAAAAAGCGCCACCCGACCTCGCTGCATTCCAACACGCCGATCACTACGCGGTGGTCGCGACCCTGGGCGGGTCGCCCGTGGGCTATGCATTGGCGACCTGGCACGCCCCCCAGCAGATCTGCCACCTCGTGCGCATCGCCGTGGTGCCAGCGTACCAGGGCCGCGGCATCGCACGGCAGCTGCTGCACGACGTCATCGCCCATGCGCACACGCGCGGCGCCGCCCACATCACGCTCAACACCCAACACGACAACCACGCGGCGCAAGCACTCTATGCGCGCAGTGGGTTTGTCCCCAACGGCGAGCGCTACCTGGTCAGTCGGGCGCTGTCGCAGGCGCGAGCGGCGTTTTCGGCAGCACACTGATGCGTTTGGTATACTAGCGGTATTGTTCGCATGCCTGCCAGAGGGACGTACATGGCTATCATCCCCGAAGAGTTATTGACGCGTGGCGTCGCCGAAATCATCGTCGAGTCAGAGCTGCGTGCCAAACTCAACGCCGGCAAAAAACTCCGGCTCAAGCAGGGCTTCGACCCGAGCCGCCCCGACATGCACATCGGGCACGCCGTCGGCCTGCGCAAACTCAAAAAATTCCAAGAACTCGGCCATACGATTGTGTTGATTGTGGGCGACTGGACGGCCCAGATCGGCGACCCGAGCGGCCGCGATTTGACGCGCCCGCGCCTGACTGCCGAAAAAGTCCGCGAAAACGCACTCACCTACATGGAGCAGTTCTTCCGCGTCATCGACCGCGACAAGACCGAAGTCCGCTGGCAGAGTGAGTGGTTCGGCCAGTTCAAGCTCGAAAACGCCCTCGACCTAGCCGGGCGTTTCACGCTGGCGCACATGCTGTCGCACGACACGTTCCGCAAGCGCTACGAAGCCGGGGCACCGTTGACGATCCTCGAGCTGATGTACCCGATGCTGCAGGGCTACGACTCGGTCGTCGTCAAAGCCGACGTCGAGTTCGGCGGCACCGACCAGAAGTTCAACAACTTGGCGGGCCGCGAACTGCAGACCCAGATGGGCATGCAGGGCCAAGACGTCTTTCTATTGCCGTTGATCCCCGGGACCGATGGCCGCAAGATGGGCAAATCGTTCGACAACACCGTCGATATTTTGCTTTCGCCCGAAGACATGTTCGGCAAGGTGATGTCGATGGCCGACGACGTGATGCCCCTCTACTACGAGGTGCTCACCGACGTCCCAATGGCCTCGATCGCCGAGTTCCGCCGCATCCTCGAGTCGGGCCAAGGCAACCCGATGGACATCAAGAAGCAACTCGCCGGCGAAATCGTGTCGCAGTTCATCTCGCCCGCCGCCGCTATCCAGGGCCGCGAGGCATTCGAACGCCAGTTCCAGCGCCGCGAAGCCCCCACCGACATGCCCAGCTACGCCATCGCGCAGCCCACCGCCATCCTCGATGTGTTGGTCGTCTCGGGCCTGGCTGCCTCGAAGAGCGAAGCCCGACGCCTGGTCGACGGCGGTGGGGTCAAGGTCAACGGCGAGAAAGTCACCAGCTACGACGCCGTGATTACCCCGGAAGTCGTCATCCAAAAGGGTCGCCACTACGCCCGGATCATCCAGGGCTGACGGCAGGAGAAACGCCGCTTCCCACGAGGGGAGCGGCGTTTCTCATAGTCTCTTCAGTCTGCTGTGCTACTGTGTCGAGGGTCTTTTGTTTCGGGGTCTGTATGCGCCGATTCTTCCTCGTCTGTCTCTTTTCTCTGGCTGCCTGTGGAGCACCCGCCACCACGGCACCTATTCCTGCCGACCTCCCCGCCAATGTCTATAGCAACGCCACCCTCGCCGCAACCACCCCGGCGACGTTCGCCGTGGGGCAGCCGGCCCCGGTCTTTACGTGGAGCGACGCCGACGGCAGCACACACAGCCTGGCCGACCTGGCGGGCAAGCGCGTCATCGTCAACTTCTGGGGGACCTGGTGCGAGCCGTGTCGTGCCGAAATGCCGGAGCTCAATGCGCGCGACGGCCGTGACGACGTGGTCGTCTTGGGCATCAATAAAGGCGAAGACATCGCCCGCATCGGGCCGTTCGCCCGCGAACTCGGGGTCGACTTCGCCCTGATATCGGACCCCGACGGCGATGTCAGCATCGCCTACGGCGCGCGCAACCTGCCCACCAGCGTCTTTGTGGCCCGCGACGGCACGATCGCGGCGATTTCGATCGGGGTGCTGTCGGCCGACGCACTCGATCTGCAGCTGGAGCGGATGCCATGAGCTTCACCCCACGCCCACGCCTCCACTACATCGCCATCGGCATCTATATCGTCTTGATCGCCGCGGTCTTTCTGTGGCCCACCACCCCGCTGCCCAGTTGGCCGGGGAGCAGTGTCAGCTGGAACATGTATGCGGCGGTGCACGGCGTCTGCGCCCAGACGCACAACACCATGATCGGCGGTCTGCAGCTGCCCCTGTGCGCGCGCAACACCGGTATCTACGGCGCCATGACCATCAGCCTGCTGGCGATGTGGGCGCTGGGCCGCATCCGTACCACCAACTTCCCCCCGCTGTGGATGTCGATTGTGTTGCTGGTACCGGTCTTTGTCATGGCCGTCGACGGCTTCAACTCGCTGGCGGCCGATCTGGGATATCAGCCCCTCTATACGCCCAAAAACCAGTTGCGCACCTTGACAGGGTCGATGGCGGGCATCGCCATCGCGCCGTTCTTCGTGCCCCTGTTCAACCGTGTCTTGCGCAAAAACGGCACCCCGTCACCGGTGATGGCCAACGTCATCGATCTGATTGTCTTGTGGGGTTTGGCCTTCTGCTTCGCCATGCTGGTCATCATCGGGCCGTCGTGGGCGTTCTGGCCCATCGCAGTGATCTCGTGGCTGGGGATCGTGGGGATCTTGGTGATTTCCAATAGTTTTGCCGTCGCCGTAGCCTTCGGCTACGACCAGCGGGTCACCCACATCCGCGAGCTCGCCCTGCCGGTGTTGGTGGCGACAGTGGTCACCATCGCCGAGCTGGGCGTCATGTCGTGGCTGCGCTTTGGGTTCGAGATGAATGGATTTTTCAACCCCTGACGCTAGATGCTATACGAGCTCGCCACCAGCGCCGCCCGCCGTTCGACCAACTGCGCCAACGTGGTCGCTGCCAAGGCGGCGCGCGCGTGTTCACGGGCGGCGACCCACGCCTCACGGACGACCACGGCATCGGCGACCGCCGACGGCGTGGTTTTTTCACGGCTGTCGTCGCTGCCTTCGAGCGCTTCGACGATGTCGAGCAGGCAGATCTGCGTGGCTGGGCGTGCCAAGCGGTGGCCACCCTGGCGCCCACGCAGGCTTTCGACCAAACCGGCCCGCCGCAGCATCAACATGATCTGCGAGACGAAGTGTTCGTCGATGTTCTGGCGGCGATGGATATCCCGCGCCTGCACCGGCAGATCGCTGCCGTGGGCGGCGATGTCGATCATCGCACGGATTCCGTATTCGACCTGACTCGACATCCGCATCATGGCGGTTCTCTCAATCTTTGCTTATCTGATTGATTTACTCATGTATTGTAGCACGGCGTTCCGGACGCGCCACGGTCGTGTATAGTAACAGCAGAAACCATCACACGAGGGACAGTATGCGCATCATGGTCATCGGTGGGGACGGGTATCTCGGCTGGCCCACGGCATTGCATCTCGCGGCCCGCGGGCACGACGTCGCCATCGTCGACAACCTGGTGCGCCGCGCCTACGACAACGAGTTGGGCACCCACAGTCTGACGCCGATCCGCTCCATCCACGAGCGTGTCGCCCTCTGGCAGGCGCTCAGCGGTCAGCAGATCACGCTCTTTGTCGGTGATATCTGTGACTACGGCTTTTTCGAGCGGGCGTTCCTGTCGTACGCACCCGACGCCGTCGTCCACTTCGGCGAACAACGCAGCGCTCCCTATTCGATGATCGACCGCCAGCACGCGGTCTACACCCAGACCAACAACGTCGTCGGGACCCTCAACCTGCTCTATGCCATCGCCGAACACGCACCCGACTGCCACTTGGTCAAGCTGGGCACCATGGGCGAATACGGTACCCCCAACATCGACATCGAGGAAGGCTTCCTGACGGTCACTCACAACGGCCGCACGGACACGCTGCCCTACCCCAAGCAACCCGGGTCGTTCTATCACCTGTCGAAGGTCCACGACAGCCACAACATGATGTTCGCCTGCCGGGTCTGGGGCATCCGCGCCACCGACCTCAACCAAGGGGTCGTCTACGGCGTCCACACCCCCGAAACGAGCCTCGACCCACGACTGGCCACCCGCTTCGACTACGACGCAGTATTCGGGACGGCGCTCAACCGCTTCATCGTGCAGGCGGTCTGTGAACTGCCCATCAGTGTGTATGGAAAAGGCGGGCAGACACGCGGCTTCTTGGATATCCGCGACACGCTGGCCTGTGTCGAGCTGGCGTTGAATACCCCGGCGGCTCGCGGCGAGTTCCGCGTGTTCAACCAGTTCACCGAGCAGTTTTCGGTGCAGCAACTCGCCGACATCGTGGTGCACGCCGCTGCTGCCCACGGCATCACCGCGCGAATCGCCCACACTGCCAACCCACGGGTCGAAAAAGAAGAGCACTACTACAACGCGGCCCATTCCAAACTCATCGACCTCGGGCTGCAACCGCACTTCCTCAACGACACGCTCATCGATTCGATGATGACGCTCATCGCCAGCCACCGCGGCGCGGTCAACCCCGCCCTCGTCGACCCACAGGTGCGCTGGCAGCGCTGACCCACGCACCGGCGTGACAGAAAAAGAGAGCGGCCAGCGGATATCCGCTGGCCGCTCTCGTGTGCGTCGGTCTACGACTACGGCTTGCGACGCGGTCGCGGCCGCTCGTTGGCGTTGTTGCCCTCGTCGCCGCTGTGCGGTCGCCGCCCGTCGCGCTCGCCACCGAAGTTGGGGCGCTCACTGCCGGGGCGGAAGTTGCCCCGCGGGCGATTGTCGTTGCCGAACGGACGTGCCGGGCGGTCACCGAAGCTGCGCGGCGCGTCGCCGTCGCGGCGGAACCCACCGCCCTGCGGACGGTCGCCACCGAACGAACGCGGCGGACGGTCACCGAAGCTGCGCGGTGCGTCGCCGTCACGGCGGAACCCACCACCCTGCGGACGGTCGCCACCGAACGAACGCGGCGGCCGGTCACCGAAGCTCCGCGGCGCGTCGCCGTCACGGCGGAACCCACCCTGCGGACGGTCGCCACCGAACGAACGAGCCGGGCGATCGCCGCCCTCGGGGCGGTCGCCACCAAAGGGCCGGTCACGGAACGGACGATCGCCGTCGCCGCCGAATGAACGCTGCGGCCGATCACCACCGAACGAACGACCCTGCGGCCGATCACCACCGAACGAACGACCTTGCGGCCGATCGCCGCCGAACGAACGACCCTGCGGCCGATCGCCGCCGAACGAACGCTGCGGCCGATCGCCGCCCATCGGGCGGTCACCACCCTCGGGGCCGTCACCGCCCCGTGGGCGGTCGCCACCGAACGGTCGGTCACGGAACGGGCGATCGCCGTCGCCACCGAATGAACGACCCTGCGGCCGGTCGCCGTCGCGGCGGAACCCACCGCCCTGCGGGCGGTCGCCACCGAACGTGCGGGCCGGACGGTCGCCGCCGAACGAACGACCTTCGCCACGCGGCGCATCGCCGTCGCGACGGAAGCCACCCTGCGGGCGGTCGCCACCGAACGAACGGCCCGGACGGTCACCGCCGAACGAACGACCTTCGCCGCGCGGTGCGTCGTGGCTCGGGCGCTCGTCGCGCCGGTTGCCGCGGGGGGCGATTTCGTCCTGCTCTTCGGTAGTCGGTGCCTCGGCAGCCGGCTTCGGTGCGTTTTTGGCGGCCGCTTTCGCCTTTTGGGCGGCGATGAGGCGTGCCATCGACTCGGCACGGTCGGCGTGCTGCTGGAGCTTTTCGATTTCGTCTTCGGTCAGCGCGCGCCAGGCACCGGCGGCGAGATCGCCGAGGGTGATGGGGCCTTCGCGCATGCGGATGAGGCGCAACACATCGTAGCCGAGCGCGTTGGCGACACGGCGGATCTGGCGCTTGCGGCCTTCGTGCAAGACGACCCGCACCCAGGTGCCGCTGTCGGTGCGCTCGATGACCTCGACCCACGCCGGAGCCGTCATGATGGTCGCTTCTTCGCCGTCGGCACCGTCGTAGTTGTCGTTGTCGGCGGTTTCGTCTTCGACGGCCGGCAACTCGACACCGTTGCGCCAATCGCGCAGGTCATCGGCCGACGGCGTGTCGTTCAACAAGACCCGATATTCTTTTTCGACCTGATTGCTCGGATGCGTGAGCGCTTGCGTCAACGCACCGTCGTCGGTCAACAACATCAAGCCTTCAGAGGCG
>JBJOJU010000280.1:0-2923 GCA_046046485.1 Chloroflexota bacterium
GCCCTCCGTTTTCTGCAGGTGTCAGATACGTTGCTATGACATGTGTCCGTGGCGACGCTGGTGGCCGAAGTCATCCAACGGATCCACAGCGGGATTTCGGTCGATTCGATGAACCTGTTTCATCGGACGCAGCGTCACTGAGGTTGGTGCGGGCATAGCAGAAAAACCGGCTCCGCGCAGGTGGGCCGGCGACGCATGGGGGTTGTCGGGGACAGAGTGCCACACGCGGAGCGACACGGGATTCTCTGCGCACGAGCGGAGGGCTGCAGTCGCAGCCCTCCGTTTTCTGCAGATGCGTTGGAGACATCGCCTAGACGCAGTGGGGCGGCGCAGAGACTATCGCCAGCTGGTTGTAGAGGGTCACGTCGTCGGTGTAGCCCAGGTTGACGTGGTGGATGGTGCCGTCGGCGCTGTGGACGATGGTCGTCGGGACCGTCATGATGCCCAGGCGCTTGACGAGATCGGGGTGATCGCCGATGTCGGCCGTCGACACGTTGATGTCGTCGCGTTTGTCGCTGATGCGCAACAGCGCGGGCTTCTGCAGCCGCTCACACTGCGTGCAGCCGGGAGCGGTCAGGGCGACGATCCCCGCTTTGCCGTGGTGGTCGATAGGCAGGATGACTGCCGTCGCGTGTGCACGGCGCGTCGGTTGTTGGAGGTACCAGCGCAGGAAGACGACGGCCGCCGCGATGAGTGTGAGGACCAGAATGCGCTCGGTCATCGCACACCGCCACGGATACGGGCGATCTGGGCATAGACGAAGCAGCCGGCGCAGAAGCCGGTGGTGACGTTGACGACCGCCAGGAAGAGCACCAACAGGGCCGCGGACCAGCCGAATGCGAGCGCGCCGGCGAGGTGCGCTGCGATTGCGATAGACAAGACGCTCAGGCCGACGTACTGGGCGAAGCGGTGTTGGGCCGTGTCTTCGACGACACGTTGGGTGGTCAGGGTATTCATGCGCACCAGCCAGCGATAGAGCATCAGCTGCGGCGCATAGCCGGGGACGAAGGTCGCCGTCGCGAGCAGCGCAGCGGCGACCCACACAAGTGCAGGTATCGCGGTCAGATAGCCGATGGCAATGGCGGTGACGAGGGCGATTTGGGTGGTTTTCTGGGCGTTACGGTCGAATGCTGCGACGGTCATGGGGCACCTCTATACACGAGTAATATTATCAACTCACTGTACAAAAGAGTATAGCGACGGTGTCGGTTGCTGTCAACACGAAAACATGAGTAATATATGTGATTTTGTCATATAAAAACCCCACTCACCAGACGGTGAGTGGGGGCGAGCCAGTCGGGTGATTAGCCGCGGATCTTGGCACCGCAGTCGTGTTCGACGCCGCGGATGATCTTGGTGCGCAGCTTGGCGACTTCGTCGTCGCTGAGGGTGCGTTCGGTGCTGCGCAGGGTGATGCGGAAGGCGAGGCTGCGGCTGTCGGCCCCGAGTTGGGCACCGGTATAGACATCGAAGAGTTCGATGGTGCTGAGCGCATTGCCGGCGTACTTGCGGATGGCGGCTTCGATCTGCTGTGCGCCGACCGTGAGCGGAGCGATGAAGGCGAGGTCTTGGCTGGCGGCCGGGTAGCGCGAGATGCTGGTGTAGCGGGGCACGGCGGCGCGGGCGAGCAGTGCTTCGAGGTCGAGCTCGGCGACGGCGACGCGCATGGCGGGGATTTCGAAGCGTTCACGGGCATCGGGGTGGAGCTCACCGAAACTGCCCACGATGACCGAGGCACCGCCGTTGGTGACGATGAGATCGGCGCTGCGACCCGGCTGGAGGTGCGGGTGGGTGGCGGGAGCGAACGAGACGCCGCTGATCTGGAGACGATTGCAGAGGAGTTCGACGGCGCCTTTGATGTCGTAGAAATCGACGCTGTCGGATGCACTGGCATTCCAGGCGCTGCTGGTGCGGGCACCGGCCATCACGATGGCGACGCGCAGCGGCTCGGCCGGCAGGATGTGGTCGGCGCGGCGGTGGTAGACGTGCCCCACTTCGAAGAGGCGAGTCTTGTTGGCCTCGCGGATGTTGACGGCGGCCGACTCGAGCAGCGTGGGTAGGATGTCGCGGCGCATGTACTCGCGTTCGGGCGACAGCGGGTTGGCGAGATGCAGGTATGCGTCGGATTCGAGCTCGGCCGGGTTGAGTTTGGCGGCTGAGGTGCGACTGGTCAGCGAATAGGTGATGGCTTCGTTGAGCCCAGCAGCGGCGAGGACGTCGCGGGTATAGTGCTCGCGTTCGAGGGCGAGATTGGTGCGCTGGGTGGGCAACTCGTCGGCCATGATGGTGCTGGGTAGGTTGTCGTAGCCGTAGATCCGGGCGATTTCCTCGCAGAGATCGGCGGTGTGGCTGACGTCCATCCGGTAGCTGGGGACGTCGATGCGCAGCGTGTCGGCAGCCGTCGCGGTGCAGCGGAAGTCGAGCGGTGCGAGCAGGGCGCTGATCTGGTCGGTGCTGAACGACAGCCCGAGGATGCGGCGCACCTCGTGGGTGGTGAGGTCGATGGCGACGGTGCGGGGGGCGGCACTGCGGACATCGAGCATGCCCGGGGCAACGGTGCCGCCCGCGTAGTCGTGCAGGAGTTGGCAGAGCCGGCGTTGGCTGAGGGCGAGCATCTCGGGGTCGACGCCGCGTTCGAAGCGTTTCGAGGCTTCGGAGCGCAGTTTGAAGGCACTGGACATCCGGCGGATGATGGTCGGCTCCCAGACGGCGGCTTCGACGAGGATGTCGGTGGTCGCCGGGTTGATCTCGCTGCTTTCGCCGCCCATGACACCGGCGACGCTGAGGGCATTACGCGGGTCGCAGACGAGCAGATGGTCGGGGGCGAGGGCGTGGGTGCGCCCGTCGAGGGTCTTGATGGTTTCGTTGGGTTTGGCGGTGCGGACGACGATGTGGTGATCGGTGACCTGGGCGGCGTCGAAGG
>JBJOJU010000149.1:0-2933 GCA_046046485.1 Chloroflexota bacterium
GCGCTCTGATAGACGTGCTCGGGGATGACCAAGCCCTCTTTTTCGATCCACGATTTGCTCCACAGCTCGATGACGTCGCCGCGCCCGTCGAGGTGGGTCTTGAGGTCTTTCACATACACGCCGTCGATCGTCGTGGGCTTCGACGACGGGACCAAGGTGTATTTGAGTGATTGCAGCCATGCGACCGTCACGTCGCCGGCTTGGAGCTTCGGGGCATCAGCCATCGCGGCTTCTCCTCACACAGTAGAAATACATCGTTTATGATTGCCTGTACGTAGCAATTATAAGCGAGATATGCGCTCTCTGCCGCATATCGGCGCACCAGAAAGGATGTTCCTATGACGAAACAACGCGTCAGTGATGCGATGCACGTCGGTGTCATCGCCTGCCAAGCCGAAACACCCGTCGCCGAAGCACTCGCCATGATTAAACGCTACCGAATCCACGCCGTCGTCGTCACCGAGGGCCCCGGGTATCTGGCCGGGATTCTTTCACAGACCGACCTTCTCAGCGCCTGGCGCGAAGGCGCGACGTACGAGCGTGTCATGAGCGGCCCCGTCAGCGAAATCATGACGAAAAGCGTGATTACCTGCATGCCCGACATGGACCTCGACCGTGCCATCCGCTCCCTCAACAAAAACCACGTCCACCGGTTGGTCGTCGTCGAAGAACGCAACGACGGCCGCGTCTGGCCGACGGGTATCTTGTCGATGTCGGACATCGTGCGCCACATCGACGAACTCGCCAAGTAACGACGAGGCGCCCCACGGTTTCCCGTGGGGCGCCGGTATCGGGTCAGCTGCACCCACGACGCACAGCGTCGTGGGTGTTTTGTCTGCTAGACGAGCATCGCCAAGGGGTTTTCGATCAAGCGCTTGATTTCAGCGACGAAGCGGGCTGCTTCGGCACCGTCGGTGATACGGTGATCGGCCGACAGGGTAATCGAGCAGATGTTGGCAGCGACGACGTCCATGCTGTCGCCCTTGAACACCGGCACGCGGCGGACCGCGCCGACTGCCAAGATCGCGCACTGGGGCGGGGTAATGATGGCATCGAAGGTGGTCACCCCGTACATGCCCAGATTGCTGACGGTGAACGTGCCGCCCGACAGATTCTCGGCACCGAGCTTACCATCGCGGGCCAGGCCGATGAGACGCTTGGCTTCGCGGGCAACGCCACCCAGGCTCCGGCTGTCGGTGTTGGTGATGACCGGAGCCACCAAGCCCGAATCGATCGCCACTGCAATCGAGACATTGACGTTGGGGTTGAGTTGAATCCCCTCTTCGACGTACGAAGCGTTGAGGTAGGGGAACTGGGCCAGTGCGACGCCACAGGCTTTGACGACGATGTCGTTGATCGAAACCTGCTGGTCTTTGGGCAGCGGTGCATTGATCTGCTTGCGCAGGTCGAGCGTGGCGCCCATGTCGACATCCATCGACACATAGAAATGCGGAGCCGACTGCCAGCTCTGGGTCAACCGGCGGGTGATGGTGCGGCGCATGTTGCTCAACGGTACCACGGTAGCACCGGCTGCAGCTGCCGGAGCAGGAGCAACCACCGGTGCAGCCGGCGCTGCCGGGGCGACCGGTGCGGCGGGGCGTGCAACCGGGGTGGTGCCTGTGGCGATTGCCGCCGCGACGTCGTCGCGGACGATGCGACCGTTGGGGCCACTGCCCTGGATATCGCCGAGGTTGAGTCCGTGTTCGCTGGCCATCCGCTTCGCGATCGGTGATGCTTTGACGCCGGCCGGTGCTGCGCTCGTCGTCACTGCACGCGGGGCTGCTGCAGCAGCGACCGGTGCGGCTGCGGGGGCGGCGACCGGTGCAGCAATTGCGGCTGGGGCAGCGGCGACCGCACCGGCCTCGCCGGTGCGGGCCATCACGCCACCGACCGGGGTGCGCGACCCTTCGGGTGCGACGATTTCGCTGATCGTCCCCGAGACGAACGTTTCGATTTCGATGGTTACCTTATCGGTTTCGATTTCGGCAATCGCGTCGCCTTTGTTGACGTGGTCGCCGACTTTTTTGAGCCAGCGGACAATCAACCCCTCGGTCATGTCGAAGCCCATCTTCGGCATGGTAATGTCTGCCATGGTCCTACCTCCGGTCAACGCAGACTAGCTGCGATTCAAGACTTTCTTGATGGCTGCGACGATGCGATCCGTGGTGACGACGACCTGCTGTTCGAGGTTTTTGGCATACGGCATCGGGACCTCGCGGAAGTTCACACGCTGGATTGGAGCATCCAGATAGTCAAAACCGGCTTCGTACAGACGCGTCGCGATTTCGGCTGAGGTGCCGTACGACTGCCAGTCTTCGGTGACGACCACTGCTCGATTGGTCTTCTTGAAGCTCTCGAGCGCAACGCTCATGTCGAGCGGGCGCAGGGTGCGCAGGTCGACGATTTCGACCTCGATCCCCTCTTGGGCCAAGATGTCGGCTGCCTGGTGCGCCAGGTGGACCATCCGTGAATACGTTACCACAGTTATGTGCTTGCCTTCGCGTGCCAGCACTGACTTGCCGATGGGCACGATGTAATCGCCATCGGGCACTTCGCCCTTGATGCCGTACATCAGCGTATGTTCGATGAAAATGACCGGATCCGGATCGGCCATCGCCGCGCGGAACATGCCCTTCATGTCGGCCGGGGTCGCCGGTGCGACCACCTTGAGGCCGGGGACGTAGGCGTACATCGCGTCGAACGACTGCGAGTGTGTGGCCGAGAGCTGCGTCCAACCGTTGGTCGTGCGCATCACCAAGGGCACCGAAAACTTGCCGCCGAACATGCTGTAGATCTTGGCGGCGTGGTTGATGACGATGTCGAGGGCCAGCAACGAGAAGTTGACCGACATGATTTCGGCGATGGGGCGCATACCGGCCATCGCGGCACCGGTGGCCAACCCGAGGATGCCGGCTTCGGCGATGGGGGCGTCA
>JBJOJU010000170.1:0-4543 GCA_046046485.1 Chloroflexota bacterium
CACCGCAATCGTGACCGCGACGGCGATCATCAATGCCGCGATAGCCACCCCGGTGCGGCTGAGCGACGTGATCACGTCGCGCACGGCCATACCCGCCACCAACCCGAACCAGCGCACTGCCAGCGGGTAGAGCAACCGCATGCAGACGACGGTCACCCACGGGGTCACCAAGGCAGCCCCCAGCGTCAACCCCAGCAACCCGGCGTAGGCGTGCCAGATCGTCGTGCCCACCGCCATGATGGCGATTCCGCCCACTGCCCCGACGGCGCCCAGTGCCGCCAACCAGGGCACGACGCGCTGGGTCTGTTCTTCGTACGACGAACGGCGCAACACCGTACGCGGCGGCGTGTGGGCGGCTTCGTACGTAGGGATCGCCAAGGCCACGAACGACGCCGCGATGCCCAACACACTGCCTTTCACCAACACCGCCGTGGTCACATTGATCGTGGTGACGTGCACCACGTAGTAGAGATCGTTGATGGTCTGGGCCACCAACCCCAACAAAAACTGTGCCAGTGCGACCCCCAGCCCGAGCCCGACCAGGGTACCCACCACCCCGATGACCGTTCCTTCGACCAGCATCAACACTGCAATGTCGCGCTGCCCGACGCCCAGACAGCGCAGGGTACCCAGCAGTTGGCGGCGTTGCACCACCGAAAAGGTCATCGTGTTGTAGATGAGGAACATCCCCACCACCAGCGCGAGCAAGCTCAAGGCGTTCAAGTTGATTTCGAACGACTCGGTCATCTGTGTGATGCTCTGAGCGCGCTGTGCCGGCGTGGTCAGATGGAGCCCGGGGGGCAAGAGGGCAGCGACCGCGCGCTGTGCCGCATCGTCTGCGAGCATCAGATCGATGCGATCGAGCACGCCGACCTTGCCGTACCACTCCTGGGCCGTCGCGATATCGGTCAACAGCAAATCATCGAGCAGCACCGCCTCGCTGCCGCCGCCTTCACCAAGCACCGCGACCACGGTCAGCTGGCGGGTCCGGCTGGCGATCTGCACGGTGAACTGGTCGCCCGCCGCCACACCTAGGGTGGCGGCGGTGCGTTGACTGAGCACCACGCTGTCCGGTACCGTCAGGAGCGCAGCCATGCCGTTGCCCAGCGGCGTCCCACTGGCCGTCATCTGCGGGCGGAACGCGAGTTCGGAGAATATATCGATGCCCAACACCGTCAGTGTGCGTGGGGTCGCACCGTTGGTCTGCACATAGCCTTCGACGACGGGGGCACTGGCGGCCACGCCGACATCGACCCGCAGCCGGCGGAAGAAATCTTCGGGGATCCCGGCAGTCCCCCCCACGATCTGATGGGTCGCCTGCCCGCTCAATGTCTGGGTCGAGGCCACGAAGGCACGACGGGCGCTGTCGTTGGCGATGTCAATGGCGATGACCACCGCCACGCCCATCGCGACCCCGATGACCGCCAACAGCGCCTGCCACGGTCGCCGCAAAGGCCAGCGCAGCGTACTGCGCCAGAGGATGGGCATCACAGGCTGACCTCGGCGTCATCGGCGACCACATGCCCCGCCTGGATGCGCACTACCCGGTCGGCACTGGCCGCGACTTCGCGGCTGTGGGTGACCATCAACAACGCCCGCCCGCGCTCGCGTACCAACCGGGTCAGCAGGTGCAACACCACGGCGCCCGTGTCGCTGTCGAGATTGCCCGTCGGCTCGTCGGCCAGGACCAACGCCGGCTCGTGCACCAGTGCCCGCGCCACCGCGACCCGCTGTTGCTCACCCCCCGAGAGGCGATCGGGGGCGGTCGCTGCACGGTCAGCCAACCCGACATCGCGCAACAACTGCAGCGCCCGTGCACGGGCCGGCGCGCCGGTGATGCCGTTGAGTTCAAGAGGAAGTAATACATTTTCGAGGACAGTCAACGTCGGAACGAGGTTAAAAAACTGAAAAACAAACCCGATATGTTCTCGTCGAAATCTGGTGCGCGCCGTCTCGTCCATCGTGACCACGTCGTGCCCATTGATGACCACAGTGCCTGCGTCGGCACCGTCGATTCCGCTGATAATATTGAGCAGCGAGCTCTTGCCCGAGCCGCTTTTGCCCACCAACGCGACACATTCACCAGCAGCGATCGTCAAATCGACGCCGTGCAGCACGTGCCGACGTTGCATGCCTTCTTGATACCATTTTTCAACCGCGGTGACCGACACAATCGGCTGCATAGAGGCCTCGCTCGGGGGTTTTCTGCTCTGCAGCATACCACGTTGAGAAATAAATCACATGAACGCAAGATGAACAGGGCGCGCCGACGGCGCGCCCTGTTTTTTCACCTGCTGCTGCGACGGCTAGCGTAGAATCGCACCGGCGGGGGGTACCACACCCGGACCATACACCACGTAGTCGTTCCAACGGGCGTAATCGGTGACGAAATCGTCTTCGGCCATGATCGTGCCGTCGGCGGCCCGCACCGTGCGGCGGTAGCTGGTGTGCATCCCGCCGCGCCCGTAGACGAGCTGGCTGGTGGTACCGGTCTTCATGTTGGGGTCGTAGCGCCAGATCGGCGGGCCCGGGCGGGTCACGTTCGAGATGAACGGCCCCTCAAATTGGGTGGTGCGCCCATCGGGTATGCCCCAGAGTTCGATTGTCAGCCGCAGCTCGTCGGGCTCGTTGCGCACCACGACCATCAACGGGCCGGCACTGTCATTTCTGAAGCGGAAGTCAGTCGTCGGCTCCATCACCGTTGCATCGAACCCGACGATGTCTTCGTAGGTCGAAACCACATAGGTATGCGGGATGCGCCGCGTGATGGGGAAGCCGCCGTTGGCCGCGGTGCGGAAGATCGTCGTCGACACCTGGCAGATTCCGCCGGCATAGACCCGGGCCAGGTCGCCGCCGATGATGCCCCAGCCATCGACGAAATCGGTGTACTCGAAGTTGCTGTTGTCGAGGAACGAGAACTCTTCGCCCGCCGGGATGACCACGCCGTCGATCATATTGGCACCACGGGCGATGTTGGTGCGCTTGGCGTAACCTGCGCCTTTGTAGCGAGTCGTCGCCGACGCGACACGCTCGATACCCGGCATCGGATTGGTGTAATTGGCCAAGTGCGGGTGGCGGTCGATGTACTCACGCCCCAGATTCGTCAGCGTGACGGCCGTACTGTTGCCCTCGAGCCGCTCTTCGAAGCGCGCGCGTTCGAAGTACTGGACTTTGATGGTCTCGTTGTTTTGGGTGATGTAGAAGGCTTCGCTCAGCGGGTAGCCGAAAATCTGTAGGCCGCCGTTTGCCCGCCAAAAGGCATCGAAACTGCCAGCGACGTTGTGCCAGGTCAGCTGGTGATAGGTGCCGGTCGTGGCTTCGGTAGGGTCGAATGCAGGCCCGCGCTGGGCCGGATCGAGCGCCTCGATCGCGGCGGCACCGACGCGACTGAGCATCACCGCGCTCTGTTCGTCGTGGCCGACGGGTACTTCGAAGCGGGCTTTTTCGAAATATTGCACCCGCAGGCCACCATCGGTGACGATGGGCGTCAAGGGCAGGCCGAAGATCGCAGCGCCGCCGTGTTGTTCGTAGAAGAGCCGGAACGTGCCGTGTAGATACTGCCCGGTTTCGGCGATATAGAGCACCCCATTGCTGGGAGTGTTGCCTTCATCGGCCGCGCGTGTCCGCGGCAGCTGGCGCGGGTTGGCCGACGCCGCAGTGAGCCCGACCATGATCAGCACAAATAACAAGATTTTTTTCATCTGGATCGCCTCGTTTCGCACAAAGAGCGCACCGCGTGCGGCACTCTTTCCACTATACCAACCCACCCACGCCCAAAAGTTACAATCCCCAAACCAATGGCTGATAGCAGTTTGGCAGAAAACCGGACGGTTGTTTCGGGAATTTTTCGCGGAACCTGCAGAAGAGACGCTGCAATGTTGCCAATGTTCCCGAGAAAACGCGCTACAATGCGTGTGTTTTCCCCGTTTGTTATCTATCGAGGTCTCAATGACGAAACCGATTATCGGCATTGCTGGTTCCCAGGCGATCACCAGCAGCTGGTCGCCCGCGCAGGTGGGTGCACGCCGCTCCTACATCGACGCGATTCTCGCAGCGGGTGGCATCCCCATGCTGTTGCCACCGGTCAGCGCTGCCCAATCCGACGTGCTCGACGCCTATTTTGCGCACATCGACGGTCTGCTCATCCCCGGCGGCGGCGACATCCAGCCGCACCTCTACGGCGCCGAGCAGCACCCCAAAACCGACAACATCGACGTGCTGCGCGACGAGAGCGAACTCTATCTGGCCCGCAAGGCAGTCGCCACCGGCAAACCGCTGTTGGGCATCTGCCGCGGGCTGCAGGTCATCAACGTGGCGCTGGGTGGCACACTCATCCAAGACCTGCCCGATGTCGTCGGTGGGCCGCTGGGGCACAACGACTCGGCCCAGCGCGAAGACTGGGAGCACATGGCGCACGACCTCAAACTGGCGCCTGATTCACAGCTGGCTGGGTTGCTGGGCACCGAGCGCATCGCCGTCAATTCGCTGCACCACCAAGCAATCGGTGAGTTGGGCAACGGGTTGCGCCCAGTCGCCTACAGCG
>JBJOJU010000184.1:0-4301 GCA_046046485.1 Chloroflexota bacterium
CCCGACAGCCGAGTCTAGCCGCGCAGGTACCAGACGGCGACGACGCCCAGTGCGACGACCCACCGATAATAGGCAAACCACCCCAACCCGATGCGGCGGATCACCTGCAACAATACGTCAATGACGAACAAACCCACCACCGCCGCCGTCGCAATGCCGATCGCCATAGTGAGCTGTTCACTCGCCGGCACTGCCAACAGATCGTCGATTTTCACCATCACCGCAGCCAGCGTGATTGGCATACTGAGCAAAAACGCGTAGCGCGCTGCACCGGCACGGTCATACCCCAACACTCTTCCCGCACTCATCGTGGCACCCGAGCGCGACACACCCGGGATCAAGGCACACGCCTGCGCAAAACCGACCACGAGCGCCTCGCGCCAGCCGATGTCCGCCAAGACCCGATTCGTCGCACCGACCTTGTCGGCATAGGCAATCACCACACCCATCACCGCCAAAACGACAGCGATCTGCAGCGGCTCGCGCAGCGCGGATTCGACGACGTCTTGGAACAAGACACCCAACACCGCAGCCGGGAGCGTTCCCACCACCACCGCCGTCAACAACCGACCACCCGCAGTGTCGCGGCGCAGCACAACGTCGGGGATCGAACGGGCCAACAGCAGCCAATCCGCCCAGAAATAGACCAGTACCGCCGCCAACGTCCCCAGATGCAACCCGATGTCGAACGTCAACGAATGCAGCAGTGGCTCTTTCCAATCAAACAGCCACGGGATCAATATCAGATGCGCCGACGACGAAATGGGCAAAAACTCCGTCACCCCTTGGAAGACACCCATGATATATGCGGCTGTCTGCCCGGTCAGTACCGCGACCACCCCCAATACCACCGCCACCCCAGCAATCCCGATACTCGTGCGTGACATCACTACTCTCTGTCTCTCGGCGTGGCGCTAGCGCGCACACGCGGTCGGTGCATCTGCTTGCGTGCGGACGCGTGCGTATTCGTCTCGGTACACTGCCACGCTGGCAGGGTCGGAGAGCACGATTAATGACTCGTCGTTTGATTGTTCGGCGCTCTTGGTGAAGTTGTACGAGCCGGTGATGACTGTCGCATCGTCGATGATGATAGTTTTGTGGTGCATGATGTAGCAGTTCCCATCGACCACGATATCGACCTTGCCCCGCAGGAGCGTGTCATATGCCGAGCCCGTCCCGGCGCTGTTTTGTTTTTCCATGACCCCGTGCACGGTCACGCCGCGCTTCTGTGCCCGCACCATCGCCCGCGCAATCGCTGGGTCGGTATACGAAAACGCCATGAAGGCGATGTCACTGACCGCGGCGTCGATCTGTGCGACGACACGGCGATTGATGCTGTCTTGCGGTGAAAAATGCCATGCCACCTGCCGCTTCCCGATGCGGATTTCTCGCTGCGGCGCGCTCTCGGCTTTGTGCACCCCAAACAACCCCGCCACCAGCTGGTCAGCCTCGGCGACGAACCCCCGCGCCATCGCCGGAGATTCGATGCGCACCATGTTGTTGTTGTTGCGGTAGGTGTCGTTGGCCGTCATGTTCCACGAGCCTGTCCAGACGATTCGGGTGTCGAACACCGCCGTTTTCTCGTGCATAAACGGTTCGCGCTGATCGCTCCGCACCGTCACACCGGCGTCCTGCAGCTTCCCGATGAGCTTCGCGACCCGCGCGTCGCTGAGATTTTCATCGTCGTAGACCAGCCGGACCGCCACGCCACGCCGTTGGGCTGCCACCAATGCATCGCCCAACGGCGCGAGATCGATGTCGAACACTGCGATGTCGATGCGTTCACGGGCAGCAGCGATATCGGCCAGAAACGCCGTCAACACCGGCACCGTCGGGCGCTCACTCGCGACGTCGGGATACACCAAATCGGGCGTCGTGAGGAATATCTGTATTCGCTCCGATGGCCGCGTCGTCGGGGTGGGCGGTGCCCCCACGCCGGTCGTCGCCGTCGGTGGCACGGGCACCGCCGCTGCATCGGGCTGGCTATCGGGCGACGTGGCGATCTGGTACGCGAGGATCAACAGGAGGATACCCAAGAGTAGCCACCATTCGCGGCGGGTCAGAGTCTGGCGGCGTCTCGTCATCGGCGTTTCCAGAACTGCAGCCACGCCCAGAAGCCAATGGGGCGGGTCGGCCTGGCATGCGCTCCGGTGCGGATCGCCATCGTCGTATCGGGTTGCGCCACGACACGTCCATACTGCCGTTGCGCCTCGGCGACCGCTTCGACCCGCCCGTGGGCAGCACGCACGGCAGCAGAACGCGCCACCGAGCGGATCATCATCACCCGCTGGGTCACCGTGATGTCGTCGAGCGCGGCGTGTGCTTCGATGGTCGCCTGCCGCACGGCCCACGCCCTGAGTGCGTCGGCCTGTGCCCCACCGAGGTCACCGACGAGTTTTTCGTCGTCGTGGATCCGCTCGATCAGCTGTTTCCGATGCGCGTCCATATGCCACTCCGTCACGTTGTTGGGCACGTTCAGCAGGTCAGGCGAAAACTCACGGCGCCGCAGCTGCCCGTGCAGCGGCCACTTCGGCTGCCAGTGCCTCTGTCAGTCGTGGGGTAATCACGCGCCAATCGTAGTGGGCCGCCGCGAACACCCGGGCAGCCGGATTGGTCGTCGGTGTGCGCAGGGCTGCGATGACGGCCGCGGCGAAGGCCTCGGGGTCATCGGCGTACGTCAGCACCCCAGCCGGGATGCCATCGATGCCCTCGGCGCCCATGCTGGTGCTGACGATGGGGAGTTCCAGCGCCATCGCCTCGAGGACTTTGAGGCGCGCACCACCACCGATACGCATCGGCACCACATATACCCACCCGCTACACAACAACGGTCGGGTGTCGGCGACTTCGCCCGTCAAGCGCAACACGCCGGCCGCGGCGAGTGCCACCAACGCCGGCGCGGGTCGCCGCCCCACCACCACACACTCGACCGCGGGGATGGCCGCCTGCACCAGCGGATGTACCGCCGTCGCATACCACTGCACCGCGTCGATATTAGCCCGGTAATCGAGTGTCCCGCTGAACACCACCGTAGGGACTGGGGCCGTCGCAGCGGAGAGCAATGCCCGGTCGAACTCCGTTGTGTCGACGCCGTTGGGCACCACCGTCACCGGTGTGCCCGGTGCGAGTCGCTGCACCACCGCTGCGTCGCCCGGCGATACCACGCTCGCACTGTCGACCATGCGCAGCCGCTGGCGTTCGTAGCGCCACAGTTTGTAGCACTGCAGCAGCGAATACAACGCCGCGTGCCAACGGCGGGGTACCCTGATGTCGGTCAGGGCTGCACGTTTCTGGATGACGTATTCGGCATTGAAGGCATCATAGTGTGTCAACAAGCCATAACTCTCGGCGATGCCGAGATAGGGGATCATCTCAATGCTGAAGCCCACCACGATGTCGTACCCACCCGCGGCACACAGCTCGTGCAGGCGCACATAGTAGGCGTGGTCGTGATTGCGCAACGCCATGTCGGGCCACGGATGAAACACCGTGTCGAACGCCCGCTGCCAGACGGCCCGGCTGCGCGGCCCGGCCACCACCTGCCAGTCGACCTGGGGGAGCGCCACAGCCAACACCGCACCATGGTCGGTCGTGTCGGCAAAAGTCAGGACCGTCACCTGGTGAGCCGCAGCCAGCCCTTTGAGCAGCTGAAAGACCCGCATCGTCCCCCCGCCATAGGCCGGCCAGGGTGCATAGGGCGAGAGTGCGAGGATCTTCATATGCCCACCTTGTGCAGCAGTGCCGGCCCCAACACGCACACGGCCACGACCACCGCGGTGCCGGCACAGACCACCACCGCCGCCGCCGAGATATCTTTGATTTCGCCTGCCAACGGGTGATAGTCGGGTTGCACCAGATCGACGATGCGTTCGATGGCGCTGTTGAAGAGTTCGGCGCAGACCACTACGCCGATCGTCAGCGCCAACACCGCCCACCCCAGTAGCGAGACCTCGAGCCATCCGGCCGCACCGGCGACCAGCAGCGCAGCCACCCCGTGCACGCGCAGATTCCGCTCCGTTCGCGCCGCCGCCCGCAAGCCAGCCAGTGCGTGCCCGAGCGAGCGCCAGACCGACGGCGTGCCCCAGCGCGCCCGGGTCTGCTGATGCTCATTCACGGGGGAGTTCCAAGATCTGCATGATCTCGTCCTGCAAGGCTCGCATAGCGGTGTCAGCCTCGGGACTCTGCTCGTGGTCGTACCCCAACAGGTGCAGCACCCCGTGGACCGTCAAGAACGCCAATTCGCGACGTTGTGAGTGACCATACTCGGCGGCTTGCGCGACCACGTGGGGCCAGGAAATGGC
>JBJOJU010000215.1:0-5473 GCA_046046485.1 Chloroflexota bacterium
GTGCTGGTGGCGGTGTTTGTGTGTGGGGTGGTCACGGCCTGGGTCGCGTCGATGGGCGAGCGCCTGTTGCACTATGTCTGCAGCGGGAGCCCCTTGGGGCGACCTGTCACGGCGGAGCCCCGGTCGACTGGATTGACAGTCATCGGTGACATCGAACAACTGGTACGGATCACCGACCCGCAGCAGCTGGTGCGTGCGGCGAAACAGGTTGCCCGCAGCATCGTCGGCGCGCCGGTCGATATCCAGGTCGGAGCCCTGCGGCTGGCTGGTGTGGGCGAGCAAGCGACCCGCATCGTCTGCGACGCAGCCGGCACGGTGGTGGTCTTGACCGTGCATCAGCCCGCTGTGGCGCTCGACGCGGCGGCAGTGGCCCAGTTGCGGTTGATCGGACATCTGGTGGCCCGGCACGGGACGGAACCCGTCGCGGTCGTCGATGCCCGTGACGTGACCGTTGATACGACATTATTGACCAGTACGGCTCCGATGATGCCGTTGCTGGGCACCCCGGTCGAATCCGATGCACCGCCGACAGCGGGCAGCACGTGGGACACGCTCGACATCCCCGGGTTGGCAGCGGTCGCCGAAGACGAACTCGAGACCGCGGTGCCCACGACTCCGTTGGCGCAGGCGATGGTGACCACGCTGTTGAGCGAATCGACCCCCAAGCGGCGGACGCGGGCGACGAGTGATTCGGCCCAACTCAATCTCTGGATCTAGCAGGATCTCGCGGCGTGCGGCGATTGGATTTTTCACCATGACGGTCACCTGTGGAAGAGGCGCATGACGGACACGGCGACGTGGCTTAAAACCTACCTCCAGGCTTTGGCAGCCCACCCTGCGAGTACCGCAGTGCGTGCGCTGCCTGTCCCGTCGTTGGCGCTCGAAGGCGCAGAGCGGAGCCGTGCGAACCCACTCAGTCTGCGCCAAGTCATCGAGCAGCATCCGCGAATATTGGTGGTCGGGGCACCGGGGGCCGGCAAAACGACCAGTCTGCTGCAGAGCGCGGTCCAACTCGCCGACGCCTATCGGTGGGACGTGCGCGGGGCAAAAACCAAGACGCAGCTGGTGCCGTTGTTCGTCGACATGGCCCGCTTCCGCGACAGTATCGAACAGACGATCGTCGACGTCTATGGCGTCCCGATGCCGCCGACGTGGCGCGAGCTGACACCGCTGTCGCTGGTGTTCTATTTGGATGGGCTCGAGCAACTCCCCACCGAGACCCAGTTGACGGCCTTGTCGCACGTGGCCGCGTTGATGAGCACCATCGGGCCGCAAGCGCGCTGGGTGATGGCCTGCCGTAGCGAGGCGCTGGCGTTGTTCCGCCCGTGGTTCAGCACTGCCGAGGTCCGCAGCATTCGCCCGCTGACCACCAAAGACATCGTCGCTGCGGTGCGCGAGTACGCGGACGACGCATGGGTCAGCGCGCTGGAGCACGACAGTGCGGTGATTGCATTGGCGAGCCGGCCGCGCTGGGTCACCGCGTTGCGCGCGGTGTTGCAGGCGGGCACGGTGGGTGCATCTGCGGTACGCAGTCGGTTTCTGTGGGCGTGGTTGTCGGCCACCCTCACGGCTGCAGACGCCGAACCGGCACCTGCGTTGGCGCTGCTGCGCACGTTGCACCAGCAGTTCGGCGAACAGAGCGATACTTGGGCGCTCGTCGATGTTGTTTTGCGGCTGGGGGTGACCGGCCCGAGTCAGGCGACCGTCGCCCAGCAGTTGTTGGGTGCGCCGGCCGATAGCCCCGACGTGGCGGCGTTGCGCGACCTGGTGGCCGCCGGAATTCTCACCTACGACTACGAACACCAGGCGTTGACCTATCGCCACCCATTGATTCGCTCGGGGGTGCGCGCGCAGCACTGGTTGACGCGCCCGGCTGCCGAGTGGACGTTGGCGCAGGTCACGAGCGACGACGACGCGCTGAGCATCGCGGTCGACCTGAGCGACAATCAACCGGCCGTGTTGCGGCGCTTGTTCGAACTGGGGCTGGTCCGGCCCGCCGTCAAGGCGATTTTGCAGGGCGGCGAGCCCGAGCGCATCGACACCCTTTTACAATCGGCCGGCGTCAAGACCGCCAGCATGCGCATCGCGGTGGCCGACATTTTGCAGCAAGAGGGTGCGGTCGTCCAGGCGCGTGCCCAACTCGAGGGCATCAGCGGCGACCAGCGCCGCGACGCCGATGTCCTACGGCGCATCGCTGAGCTGGCGGTCACCCAATCCGATTGGCCGGCGGCGGTCGAGGCATACGAACTCCTGTGCGCCCTGCGCCCCGACGACCTGGCCGCCCGCCGGCAGTTGGGCACCGCCTACAGCAACACAGGCGCCTACGACGCGGCTGCCCAGTCGCTCCACGCCCTCATCGGCATCTATCGCCGCCAGGGGGCGAGTGTGGCGCACGAGCTCGGCGTGATTGCGCTGCGGCAACAAGACTACCCGGCTGCGCTCAAGGCGTTCGACCAGGCACTCGCCGAGATCCACGACGACCCGGGCTTGTACCGTGCCAAAGGGCAGGCGCTCGAAGCGTTGCAGCGCTACGACGACGCGTATGCCGTCTTGCAAGGGGCGCTGGGTCGCCTCGGCGATCACCCCGATATCTTGGCAGCGCTCGGCCGGGTCTGTCATACCCGTGGCGACCACACCAATGCGCTCTATTACCTCGAAAAAGCCGTCACCCTGGCACCGCTCGACGCCTATAGCCATGCCACGCTGGGGCGGGTCAAGACGGCGCTGGGGGATCTGCGGGGTGCGGTGCTGGCGCATCAGCGCGCCGTCGAACTCAACCCGGTCGACGAGGAGCTCTACATCGCCTACGGCAATGCACTGGCCGCGCTGGGTGACGGGTCGGCGGCCATCGATGCGCTGCGAACGGCGGTGACCATCGCGCCCAAGAGCATCACGGCCCAGCGCCAGCTTGCAAAGCATCTGCAGACACACGGCGAAAGCGACGAGGCGCTGCAGATTATCCGTGGTGCTTTGGTCAGCGCAAGCACCGACGCCGCATTGCAGAGCGATCTGGCGGGGTTGTTGTGGCAGCGGGGCGAATACGACACTGCGTTGGCGACGTATCGCAAGGCGATTTCGCTGACCCCACAGCAGAGCACCCATATGCACACGATGGCCAAGGCCCTCGTCGACATCGGGCGCTTCCGCGAGGCGGCAGAGACCTACAACACCGCCATCGGCATCGACGGCGACAACGTCGGTCTGCTGGTCGATGCCGTGCATGTCTACGAACAGCTGGGCCAGATCGAACAGGGCGACGCCCTCATCCAACGGGCGTTGATCCACCACGGCGACGACACGCGACTCTTGCGCACGGCGGCTGGGTTTGCCCTGCGGCGCGGCCGTACCAAACGTGCGCGTAGTTATCTGGCCAAAGCCGTCTGGTTGGGTCGCCACGATGCCACGACCTGGTTGCACGTCGCCCAGTTGCATCTGGCCGAAAAGGCGTGGCCGGCGGCGATCCGAGCGGTCCGTCACGTGCCCGATGCCACGCACAACAGCGCTGCCCTCGAATTGTTGGGGCAAGCATATGCCGGCGCTGGGCGCTACGAAGAAGCCACGCGCACTTTCGAGCAGGCGATCCGCGCCAACCCCGAATCGGCAGGGACGCTGGTCGCCTACTCCAAGGCGATGGCCGGCAACGGCCGCGCCGATTTCGCCTACGAACAAGCCCGCAAGGCCTATCTCATCGACGCCACCGACGTCGAAGTACTGCTCCAGATGGCGCGGATGGCGTTGGTGACCGACCGGGTGGGCGAAGCCCTCGAAGTCCTCGACAGTGCCGCGCTCCATGCACCGCAGCGGGTCGACGTGTTGAGTCTGCAGAGCAAAGCACTGCTGCGGCACGGGTTGTTTGATCGTGCGGTCCAGGTCGCGCGCACCGCCTTGCAGTTCGATCCGCAGTCGATCGACGCTCTGATTGCCACGGCTGCGGCGTTGCTGGGGATCCAGCGGCACCACGAAGCTCGTGATTTCTATGTGCAGGCGAGCAAAATCGACCCCCAGCACCCTGACGTCTTGGCCGGCTTGCGCGACGCAGCCATGTTGGTCGATGATTTTTCGACGGCAGCCGATGCCGCGCAGCGACTGGTCGCTCTTGCACCGAAATCGGCCGAACACCACCTGCGCCTGGGCGAAGTGCTCATCGCCATCGGCGTCCCCGAGGCAGCGATCATCGAGCTGCAGCAGGCGCTGGACCTCGATCGCAACGCACCGGCTGCCAAACGTGCCGCCCACCCGTTGCGCGGGACTGCCTATGCCCAGATGAGCGCTGCCTACGCCAAGAGCGCGCGCTGGTCCGAAGCGCGCGAATGCGCCGAACACGCCGTGGCCGCCGACGATACCCTGCCCGAGCACCACGCGTTGTTGGGCGACGCCCACCTCGGCCTGGGGCAGCGAGTAGCGGCGGTCACCAGCTATCGCAACGCGGTGCGCCTGCGCCCCGACCACGCCGGTTGGCAGTTTTTGTTCGGGCATCTGCTGCACGAAACCGGAGCCGACCGCGAAGCCGTCGCTGCGTTGCGCAAAGCCGTCACCCTCGACGAGCGCCCCGAGTACTACCACATGCTCGGGTTGGCGCACCTGGCGCTGGGCGAGACCAAGCCGGCCGTCAACGCCATCGAACAAGCCCTGCAACTCCGCCCCGAAGCCCACCACTGGCGGGCCGATCTGGCCGATGTGCATGCGCAGCGCGGCTGGTACAAAGAAGCCATCAACGAAATCGATCGGGCTCTGGATATCGCCGGCGATCACCCTGCACTCTGGCGGAAGCGGGCCGAATTGTTGTTGCGCAACGACCAAGTCGCCGATGCATCGACCGATATCCTCGAGGCACTGCGCCGCGACGGGAACGATGTCAAATCGCTGACATTGATGTCGCAGATCATGCTCGAGGCAGACAGCGTCGAGCGAGCGCTCGAAGCCGCCGAACGCGCGGTGTCGGTCCAACCCGACGACGCACACGCCCGTCACCAGTTGGCCGCGGTCTTCACGACCCTCGGGCGCGACGGCGAGGCGATTCCGCACCTCATCGCCGCCCTGCGCTTGCGAGACCACCAAGCAGATTGGTGGGTCGAGCTCGCCGACAACTACGAAAACGTCCGCGACATCGCCAACGCAGCCCAGTGTATGGCACGCGCTGTGGCGCTGTTGCCACAAGACATCAACTACGCCTATCGCTATGGGTATTTGGCATTCCAAATCGGGGATTTGGACAACGCCGAGGCCTATCTCAAGCGTGTGGTCGCAGCGATGCCCAACTCGGCACCGGCGATTGCCTGCCAGGCCGAAGTGGCGTTGGCACGGGGGTATCTGGGCGAAGCGCACAATATGGCTCGGCGCGCGGTCGACATCCAAGGGCAGGTCAGCGAGCACTGGCGGGTCTATGCCCGCGTCTTGCGCAGCCAAGGAGACCTCACCAAGGCATTGGCAGCGGCGCGCACTGCCCATGAACTCGAGCCCGATTACGCACCGT
>JBJOJU010000268.1:0-3255 GCA_046046485.1 Chloroflexota bacterium
TGGGTCAACAGATGGCGTGTCGTGACACCGTCGGTCACCGCGGAGTCGGCCATTTTGAACGACGGGAGATAGTGCTTCACTGGCCTATCGAGGTCGAGCAGCCCTGCTTCCACGAGTTGGAGCAAGACGGTTGCAGTCATCGTTTTCGAAATCGAGCCGACCTGAAAGAGAGTCTCGGTGGTGACCGGGAGGGGATTGTCGACGCTCGTCACCCCGAAGCCTGCGCTCCATTGTTCGTCGCCGTGCCAGATGGCGATCGAGACGCCAGGGACATCGAGGCGTTTCATGTCTGCGACGATGCCCGCGCACAACGTGCGGAAGCGTTTGTCTTTGATTTTCTTGAGTGCACTGTCGCGATTCATCGCCGACTCCTTTCGTGGTGGTGGGATGCCAATATCTTACGCTGCATTTGTCAAATCGGTGTCGAGTGCAGGTCAACGCACTGACTCCCCGTCGCACGAAGATTGGTATACTAGCCGCAGGAGCATTCGACAGAGGAGCAGAGCAATGGCGCGAATTCCTGTTGCAGTCCAATTGTATTCGGTTCGTGAAGATGCGAAAAACGACCTAGCCGGTGTCCTGAAAGCCGTCGCAAAAATGGGCTACGACGGTGTCGAATTCGCCGGTTTCTACGGCCACGACGCGAAAACGGTCAAGTCCATGCTCGACGCCAACGGGCTCAAGGCAGCAGGCGCCCACGTGGGCATTGCCACGTTGATGGGCGACGAGTTGCAGCGGTCGATCGAGTTCCACGCCACCATCGGCAATTCGTTCCTCATCGTGCCGGGGCTCGACGAATCCTACACCAATACCCGCGCCGGCTGGCTCAAGGCCGCTCATATCCTCAACGACGTCAGCAAAAAACTCGCCCCGCACGGCATGAAGACCGGCTATCACAACCACTGGGTCGAGTTCAAGCCGCTCGAAGGCGAGCTCCCGTGGGACACCTTCTTCGGCAACACCGACGCCGACGTCATCATGCAATTCGACACGGGCAACGCCCTCGTCGCCAATGCACCGGCTGCACCGTTCATCGAGCGCTACCCAGGCCGCGCACTGAGCGTCCACCTCAAGGAGCACTCGCACACCAATCCCACTGCACTCATCGGCGAAGGCGACGTGCCGTGGTCGACGGTGTTGCCGCTCTGTGAAAGCATCGGTGGCACGCAATGGTATGTCGTCGAGCAAGAGAGCTACGCCTACCCACCGCTCGAATGCATCGACCGCTGCCTCCAAAACTTCCGCAAGATGGGCCGCTGATCCTGCGGTCGGGGCACGCGTCGTGAGCCATCAGGACGCGTGCCCATTTTTCTAGAAAGCCCCCCGATGCAACCGGTGCAGACGTACCAACAGGCGCTCGATTATCTCTACGGCTATATCTTGCCCACGGCGCCGCTCGCCGATGTGGAGAGCCGCTATGCCCGGGCACGCGCACTGCTCCGAGCCGTGGGAGATCCCCACACCGCGTTCCCCAGCGTCGTAATTGCAGGCACCAAGGGAAAAGGCTCGACGACTGCCATGATCGCCGCGATCTGCCGCGCCGCCGGTCTGCGCACAGGCATGTGGACCTCGCCGCACCTGCACTCGTACCGCGAGCGCATCCAGGTCGACGGGGTGCCCATCAGCCAGACCGCGCTCATCGCAGCCGTCAACCGTATCGCGCCTGCGGTCGAAGTCGACGACACCGCCGGCGGTCTGCCCACGACCTTTGCTATTGGGTTCGCACTGGCAATGCGTTATTTCGCCGAACAACACGTCGATATCGCCGTCGTCGAAGTCGGTCTGGGTGGGCGCTACGACAGCGCGAATCTGCTCACTCCGCTCGTCTCGGTCATCACCTCGATCAGCTACGACCACATGGATGTGTTGGGCGAGAGTATCGTCGATATCGCCATGCAAAAAGGCGGCATCGCGAAACACGGTGTCCCGCTGCTGGTCGCGCCACAGCCCTATGCGGCCCTCGTGACCGTAGCCGCCTGTGCCGCCGAAGCCGGCGCTCCCTGCCGGGTCGTCGACGACCACGGCGATGGCGGCATTCGGGGCGATGACCCGGCCGACGACACCACCCGTGGTCCCATCCCCGAGCTCTCCGACCCGTTCACGGTCTACCATGGCCCGCAGCAACCGGCACTCGCCGGCGGCTTCCAGCGCGAAAACGCGCGCCTGGCGGTCGCCGCTGCCCTTGAGTTGCGCGCCCGCTTCCCCCAGATCGACGATGCCGCCATCGCGGCCGGCCTCGCGACAGTCCAATGGCCGGGCCGCTACGAGCGGGTGTTGGTCGACGGTGTGGCCGTGCTGTTCGACGGTGCCCACAACCTCGATTCGGCCCAACGGTTATCGGCGGCGCTACGGCACGATTACGTCGGGGTCTCCAAGACATTCATCGTGGGCTGTTCGCGCGACAAAGACATCGCATCCATGATTCCCGCACTCGTCGAAACGGCCGATCAGGTCATCGTGACCGCCTCGCGCCATCCCCGTGCCTGGCGTGACCTGGGCAGCCTCCGTGCGCTGGTCTGCGCTGCCCGCCCCGACATCCAGGTCATCGGCATCGACGACCCAGCCGACGCTCTGCGGTTTGCCGTGCACCACGCCGAGCCACACAGCATGATCGTCGTCACCGGCTCGTTGTTCGTCGTCGCAGCCGGTCGGGAAGCGGCGGGTATCGCCGCCGCAGTCGACTGAAAGCGGCAGCTGCGACGCATCTCTGCTATAATAGAAGCATCTGCAGTTTGTTTTGGGAGTGATATGGCAACCACATCCGATTTGCGCACCAACTTGATTATCCGCTGGAACGGCCAGCTGCACCGCGTCACCGAGTTCCACCACCATGCCCCGGGCAACTGGCGCGCAATGGTCATCATGAAGCTCAAAAACATCGCCAGCGGCAAGACCGTCGAAGAGCGGGTGCGCGCAGGCGAAGACATCGAAATCGTCCGGGTCGACAAGCACTCGATGCAGTTCTTGTACCGCGAGGGCGAAAACTACGTGTTCATGGACAACGAATCCTTCGAACAAATCGAACTCACCGAAGAGACCATCGGTGACGGCGCACAGTTTTTGCTCGACGGCATGGAGTGCGACATCCTCTTCTACGACGAAAACCGCATCCTGGGCGTCGAAATCCCCATCTTCGTCGAATTGACGGTCACCGAAGCCAGCACCGCGCTGCGTGGCGACACCGCCACCAACGTCAACAAGATGGTGACCCTCGAGACGGGCGCAAAGATCACTGTGCCGGCCTTCATCAACGAA
>JBJOJU010000296.1:0-3808 GCA_046046485.1 Chloroflexota bacterium
GATATAGCCCCAGTACACGATGAATCCGAGGAGCATACACATCACAAATAGGAGCGTGCCTACCGGTGAGAACTCCTCATGCTCCGTCTCTGGCGCTTTCGGCGCGTTGTCCATCGAGCCCTCCTCCGTGTGTGCGTATACGTCCCCCCCAATATGCAGAGGTAGTACGCAGACCTGCGTACTGGCTTGGGGGAACATATGGCAATGCCTGTTGCGGCAATAGACCACGGAGGAAAGTGGGGGGAACACTCGTGGCACGGGGCACCGGGAGCGGAATAGGTATGCGCAGGGTACAAAAAACCTGCCAGCAATGTATACCGATACATTGCATGACAGAGCGAAAGAAAGACCGTGCGCGTTCGTTCCGTACCATAACGCCCCCTTGCGGGATGCTGTTGTAGATGTGGCTCTAGGTCGCATCTGCGACATCAAATGATGTGGTGGGTCAGGTAGGAGTCGAACCTACAACTCATTGCTTAAAAGGCAAGTGCTCTGCCATTGAGCTACTGACCCACGCCCGTTAGTATACTCCTTCAAACCGGGTTTTGCAAATCCACTGATGCCACGAATCTACGACAGGGTCAACGGCAGCGTCGTGCAGCGGCTGCCGGTCAACCGATAGAGGGCATTCGCGACTGCAGCGGCGATTGGGCCCATCGGTGGTTCGCCCATTCCCCCCGGCGCCGCGGTGCTGGCCACGATGACGACGTCGATGTCGGGAGCGGCACTGTTGCGCAGCAGTGGGTAACGGTCGAAGTTGTCGGACGCGAAACGCCCGGAGACGACGCGCAGTGCCTCATGCAGGGTCGAACTGATGCCCATGATGATGCCGCCTTCGGTCTGGGCGATGACCCCTTCGGGATTGACGACGGTGCCGCAGTCGACCGCGGCCCAGACCCGATGCACCCGGATCGCGCCATCGGTCACTGAGACCTCGGCGATCTGGGCCACACAGGTGCCCGCATCGGCGGAACACGCGACACCCCAGGCACGGCCGTTGGGCGGTGTACCGCCCCAGCCGGCTTGGTCTGCCACGGCCCGCAGAACCCCCCGCATGCGGTCGCCGAACGGGGTCTCCGGTAGCGCTGCGAGTCGGAACGCAACCGGGTCACGGTCAGCCGCGACGGCGAGTTGGTCGATGAACGATTCGATGGCAAACCCATTCGCGAGCAGGCCGAGCCCGCGCCAGAAGCCCGTGGGGACTGGCAGCAGCACGCGCTGGGCGGTGGTCCGCCGGGCGACTGCCCCGGTATAGAGGAGTCTGGCGCCGCGGGTCGCGCCGATGTCCCACCCGACGATGGTCCCCACGGCGGCGGGTAACGTCGGCAGTAGCACATCGCCGCTCACCTGGTGATGGTGGATCGCAGTGATTGTGCCGTCAGCTGCCAAGGTCGCACGCAGACGATGGGCCGTGGGCGGGCGGACGTAGCCGTTCTGGAACTCTTGGGCGCGGGTCCAGTGGACCGCAACCGGCTTGCCAGACGCAGCCGAGAGCCGGGCAGCGTCGAGCCCCAGGGTTTCGTCGAGGCGCCGCCCGAACCCACCGCCCAGTGCAACCGGATGCACCGTCACGTCGGTGACCGCGCGGCCGAGGAGGTCGGCGATGCGCCGGCCAGTCCCCACCGGTGCCTGCGTCGACACCCAGGCATCGACGCGGTCGGTTTGTACATCGACCACCGCTGCCTGCGGTTCGAGATGCGCATGTGCAGCCATCGGGGTATGGTACTCACTGGTGTACACCGTCACACCGTCGGCCGCGAATGCTGCTTCGACATCGCCCTCGTCTTGGATGTGGACGCCCTGTGCGAGGTCGATTGCCATCGCTGCGTCAATGGCGTCGTGATCGAGTGCCGCGTGCGGTTCGTCCCAGGTGATGGTGATGCGCTGGAGTGCCGCGAGTGCGTGGGCTTTCGTGGCGGCAGCCACACCGACGAACGTCGTGTCGGCGAGCACGCTGACAACACCGTCGGCTTGGGCTGCATCCCCGGTGTCGACACTGCGGATCGTCGCGCCGAACGAGGGTGGCCGGGCTACCGCGCCCCAGAGCATCCCCGGTCGGCGCACGTCATAGGCGTATTCACGGGTACCGGTCACGATGGCTGGGATGTCGAGGCGTTGCCGCGGTGCGCCGATGTGCACGAAGGCGTCGGCCGACTTGAGGAGCGGCGCTGTGGCGGGGACCTGCCAGTCACCGCGGTGTCTACCGACGACCTGGGCATAGGTCCAGTTATCACCGGCGCTACTGGTCACGCCGGTCTCGGTCACGCTGACGGCCGACAAGGCCAGCCCGAACGTGGCTGCCGCACTGGCACGCAGCATTTCGCGCAGCGTGGCAGCGGCATTCCGCAACGGGAGAAAATGCGCGACCACGCTCTCGCTGTTGCCGGTTGCGTTTGCATCGTCGATGGGCGAATTGGTCGCCACGGTCTCGACGCGGACGCGCTCCCACGGAATCCCGAATTCGTCGGCGGCGATCTGGGCGAGTGCGGTGCTGATGCCTTGGCCCATGTCGATTTTCTGGATCGAGACGACGAGGTGGTTGTCGGCGTCGATGCGCACCCACTGCAGCGGGGTCGCCGACGGGACACCCCGGCTCAACGCTGTTTCGCTGCCCTCGGCAAAATCAGACAACGCACGCCGCGCCGGGCCTTTGCCCAGTATCCAGCCCACGGCCAGCAGCGTGCTGCCCGCTCCGATTCCGATGAGGAGATTACGACGGCCGCGGCGCCAACGCAGTGAAAGCGGCGTGCCTGGTTCGGGAGGGGTCATGCATCACCTGCACTTTTCAGCGACGCTGCATGCGCAATCGCATTGCGGATCCGGTGATAGGTGCCGCAGCGACAATAATTGCCGTCCATCGCGGCAGCGATCTGTGCCGGTGTCGGATTGGGAGTCGTATTGAGAAACGCAAGCGCACTCATGATTTGGCCGCTCTGACACCAGCCGCAGGCGGGCACTTGGAAGCCGACGAATGCCTGTTGGATTGGGTGGAGCGTGCCGTCGGGTTGGGCCAGCCCTTCGATCGTGGTGATCTGCTTGCCCACCGCCTGCGCCAGCGGAGTCTGACAGGCGCGCACCGCGACCCCGTCGAGATGGACGGTACAGGCGCCGCAGTGCCCGCCGCCGCAGCCGAATTTCGTGCCCGTCATGCCCAGTTCGTCGCGCAGCACCAGCACGAGGGGGCGTGTCTCGCCGTCGTCTGCGACGCTCACGGTGGCGCCGTTTATCTGTAGTTCCATGCGTTTGTATTCTCCATCGATATGAGTAGTATACCGAGAGTCGTCCTGTGTAAAAATGAGAATCGTGTTCAGCTGCGACACGTCAGAGGAGGAACTCCATGCAACGGTTCACAGACATGGTGGTCATCGTGACCGGTGGCACCAGTGGGATCGGCGCCGCAGCCGCGGCGTTGTTCCTCGCCGAAGGTGCGCGAGTGGTCACCTGTGGCTTCGAAGCCGATGGTGCGGCGACGCTCGTCGCAAGTGCGCCGGGCCGCGTCGCCTGGCTCGACGTCGACCTGCGTGACCCGGCCGCCTGCGAGGCACTGGTCGCCCACGCACTCGCCTGCTACGGGCGCATCGACGTCATCGTGAACAACGCCGCTGCCGTCACTCGCAGTCGCATCGAAGACACCGATGCGCCGTTTTTCGACGCGATGATGGCGCTCAATGTGCGCGCGCCGTTGCTCATCACTCGGGCGGCCATGCCCGCCCTGCGCGCCAACACCCACGGCGCGGTCGTCGTCAACATCGGGTCGCTCAATGCCTACATCGGGGCACCCGAACTCTTGGCATATGCGACGAGCAAG